>NZ_JBALMR010000069.1:0-28230 GCF_036963165.1 Bacillus sp. JJ675
GCATCGGCGGATTTTTCGCCGGAATTTGGAACAGCATTGTTGATATGGTAACCGGCTGGTTCTGATAGTAAAGAGCTCTATATTTAGGGCTTTTTGCTTTAATTTTTAATCAATTGATTTGAAATAATCTCAATTAAAATCAAGCAAAAGAGCTTGAAGAAAAACGTGAACGAAGAAAAAAAGAGAAGCCAGAATTAGGGAACAAACTCAGAAAGAGTTAGCAACAATAAACAATGTAAAAGTAGAATCTGAAAAAACGAAAGAATCACGAAGAAGTTCAATAAGAAAACTAAAAACACAAAGTCTATAGTGTAGGATCATCTAGAGTGAATAAAAAATGGGAAAAGAAAAGGTTAGCAAGATATCCCAACGAGTTTGGAGAGAAAGTAATGGTCATTGATTAAACATTTATATTATGGAATTGATGATTTTAGGTGACCAATGGTTTTATTTATAGAATTTTATCTGTAGGAGTATTGAAATGACAAATATTCTGATTGTTGATGATGATATCAATGTTTTAAAGATCATAGACATCCATTTAACCGAAGCTGGGTTTAACGTATTCCAAGCGAAAGACGGTCTCGAAGCTTTGAAAATCCTTCGCAATGAAAAGTGTCATTTAGCAGTTGTAGATGTGATGATGCCTTTTATGGATGGCTTCGCGTTTACAAAGGAGATTCGCAAGCAGTATAACATTCCGGTCATCCTTTTAACGGCTAAAAACCAAATCGAGGATAAGGAGCAAGGTTTTCAATCAGGAACCGATGATTATTTGATCAAGCCTTTTGAACCAAGGGAATTACTTTTTCGCATCAAAGCATTGCTGCGCCGTTATGATATATACGCGGATGAATCAGTTATTCGCATAGGAAGTACAGTCATAAGTAAAAAAAATTATGAAGTTCAAATTGGAGGCCGAACCATAATATTGCCCTTAAAAGAATTCGAACTATTGTATTTTTTAATTTCTCATCCTATGCAAGTATTTTCCCGGGACTATCTAATCGAAAATATTTGGGGTATCGATTATGAAGGAGATGAACGCACAGTCGATGTTCATATCAAAAGATTGAGAGAACGCTTTTCTAAATTAACGGATGATTTTCAAATTAGAACGGTGCGAGGAGTTGGATATTTATTGGAGGCAAAACGGGGATGAGATCTCTTTATGTCAAATTTGTTATGATCACCATCGGTATCATGATTTTGAGCGGAATTCTGGCGTTTTTCATATCCAATACTTATTATCAGCAAAAATTAAAGCCCTATAACGATCAAAAAAATACAAAAATTGCTCTTAATATTGCTGCTTTTGTTGATAAACATCCAAATATGGATTTGAAGGATTATTTAGAAAACCTTTCTGTAATCGGCTATCAAATTTATATTGTGGATGATGATGGAAATGAAACATATTTTGGCGCTCCGTTCAGGGAGAAAAATCTTCCTACATCTGCTCAGAAACAAGTACTAAACGGAAACGTTTTTCATGGAATGCTTCACTTTCCAAAAGGAACATTTGTAACTGGATTTTTTGCAAATGAATTAAAGAATACAATCGGCGTCCCATTAACGCACAACGGGAAAACCTATGCTCTTTTCCTCAGACCGGATATCAAGCTCCTTTTTAATGAAATGCATCTTTTATTTGGATGGATGCTTGCGTTAACCATTTTATTGAGCATCGTGCTGGTTGCTTTTAACACAAAATATTTAATAAAGCCCATCTCCACACTGACGACGGCTACAAGATCACTCTCGAATGGGGATTTCAAAGTTAAACTGAATATTGCCCGCAGGGATGAGCTAGGTAAACTGTCAAGAAGTTTTATGCGAATGGCGGAAAAATTAGCACAAATGGATGATATGAGAAAGGAATTCACCTCCAATATTTCTCATGACATACAGTCGCCACTGTCCAATATAAAAGGATATACAAATCTTTTAGAAAAGGAATCGATAAGCCGAGAAGAAAGAGAACAGTATGTTTCTGTTATCAATGGTGAAATCAAAAGGATCTCTAATTTAACGAAACAATTACTGCTTCTCGCTTCATTGGATCGAAATAAAGACATTTTAAAGAAAAAAACTTTCAATGTTTCACAGCAAATTAAGGAATTGGTGCGACATTTTCAGTGGGCAATGAATGAAAAAGGGATCATGATCAGCTACTCATTGCCCGATAAAGAAATACTCGGAGACCCATCTTTGCTGAATACGGTTTGGGACAACCTGTTAACGAATGCCATTAAATATAATAAACCTGACGGTAACATTGAAATAACGATTGAAGATGCTAAGCATTCAATTAAAGTAATATTCCAGGATACGGGAATTGGATTATCCGAAAAGGAAAAAGACAGGATTTTTGATCGTTTTTATCGAGCGGATGATTCCAGAACCCGTGCAATTGAGGGGACAGGACTAGGTTTATCTATTGTTTCAAGTATTGTCAAAATGCATGGAGGTCATATCGATGTATACAGTAAGGAAAAGGAAGGAACCGTTTTTATTGTGGTCCTTCCTGTCAAGTAGCATGGCCACTCGTGATTGTCAGTCATTAGAAAATGACTGACATATTTTTTTGTAACCGTTTATTCATCTTCCATTCATATTCATGCCGTATATTATGACTGTAGAAAAGAAAGGAAGGTGTTGAAGAGATGTTTTCTCTTTCATTAAAGGAAATCCGCTTTTTTAAGCTTAGATACTCACTTATTGGATTTATATACTTCTTTGTTGCCTCCTTAGTGTTTATCATTAGTGGCCTTGCAAACGGGTTATCGGCTGATAATGCCTCTTCCATCCTAAACATGGATGCTCATGCATTTTATCTAGACAAGGACGCTGACCATCGCCTTGACAGATCCCGTTTTGATGACCAACAAATGGAGAAGTTAACAAAAAATAATGCCATACAACCTATTGGCCTTCAAATGGCATCACTAAAAAAAGAAGGGACAGACCAAAAAGTTGATGTTAGTTTTATGGGAATTAATCCAAACGGTTTTTTAATGCCTGATATTAAAGAGGGCGCTCGCTTAAGCTCTTCTTCCAAGCCATTAACCCTTGTTGTAGATAATTCACTAAAACAAGACGGGGTAAGGATTGGCGACCACTTATACGATGAACGTTCACAGCTGACATTTGAGATCATTGGCTTTACCGAACATCAAACCTTCAGCCATTCTCCTGTTGCGTTCATGAATTTAAAAAGTTGGGGAAAACTGACCAATTCCAGTCAAAAGTTCTACTATAATGCATTTGTCTTAAAAGATGAAGATCAAGAAACACAAAATAACGTACAATCCATAATGAAAGATGGAACTTGGGTAACCAAAGATGAGGTCGTTCAAGGGATTCCCGGTTATAAAGCAGAACAAAGTTCCCTCCTTATGATGCTCGTCTTTCTGATCATTATTGCAGTATTTGTGTTAGGAGCGTTCTTCTTTATTATGACGATTCAAAAGATTAACGAATTCGGTGTCTTAAAAGCAATCGGTGCAAAAAATACTTTTTTAATCGGTTCAACGCTTTTACAAGTTGTCATCCTCTCTGTTTTTAGTATTGGCGGAGCAATAGGGTTCACAGGTGTTTTAAAAGTATTGATGCCTGAAGAAATTCCTTTCGTTTTTGATGTCAGTTTAATTCTTGTGTTTTCAGTGATTTTATTAATCGTTTCGATTTTGGGCGCACTATTATCCGCCGTCAATATCGTTAAAGCCGATCCACTACAGGCTATAGGGAGGACTGAATAATGGGGAATTTTCCGTTACAACTAAAAGGTGTACGAAAAACATTTAGGGATGGTGATAAGGAAATCGAAATATTACATTCGTTATCTTTTCAGGCAAAAAAAGGTGAACTTGTCGCTGTCCTGGGGCCATCAGGTTCTGGAAAAAGCACTTTCCTTTCGATTGCCGGTGCGCTTTTAAGCCCAGATGAAGGGGAACTCATGGTGAATGGAAAAAATATAGCCCTTTTTAAGGATAAACAAAAAGCGGATATACGCTTACATTCAATAGGATATATCTTTCAATCATCAAACCTGATTCCTTATGTAAATGTAAAGGATCAGCTTAAATTGGTAGCAGATTTGACAGGAACCTGGAATAAGGAATCCAAAAAGCGCGCATATGATTTGATTCATGCTGTCGGACTTGAAAATCGAGAGGGCCACTATCCACATCAACTCTCGGGGGGCGAGAAACAAAGGGTTGCCATTGCACGCGCATTTATGAATCAACCGGAAATCATTCTTGCCGATGAACCAACCGCAAGCCTTGACTCAAAACGAAGCAAAGAAATTGTAGAATTGATCGCTAGGGAAGTAAAGGAGAAAAATAAAGCTGCTATTATGGTCACCCATGATGAAAGCATTCTATCGTTTTGCGATCAAATTTATTATATGAAAGATGGTAACTTACAAAACAATAATTAATAACTTGTTCTCCTTTATTCAGTAAAACAGATGAATACTTCCGATATCCAAGCAATAAAAAATATCAAGAAAAAGACAAGTCGAAGCAAGACCTGTCTTTTTCGCTATTTCATTGTCTCCTCCATTGTCTCCTCCCAACGCCGCAAAACCCGGCCTTATCCTTCAGCTCTTGCATTCCGTAGAGGAATACGCTCATCAAAGGAAAGATATGAAGGTTGATTCAAAAATAGCTGAACAATCATTTAACCGGCTGCTTGGAACACTTATTAATCTAGAACGAAATCTTTCTGATCGTTTCGTGGATAAATAGTTGTCGGCTATGCATCTAAGAATGAAAATCAAGAACTAGGATATAAACGAAAAAAAGTGGTGTTTTTAGAACCGGAAAGATAAGATTCAAAGAGGGCAAGCCTAAAGTCACTAAAGGATTAGGATAGTGGAAAAAGACTAGTTATTAAGGGGCATTTTAGTTATAGGAAGTGCTTTTTTATGTTTAAAAATATAAAGGGGTATATATAAACGAAATGTGTTGCTAGCTTTTCCTAGCTGCTTTTCAAAGGTATACCCACTTTTCTCTAACACACTCACTAAAAAAGTCAAATTACAGTCTTCTGGTATTTCAAGCAATATATCTATCGTTGGCTTTGCTCATAATCCGTTAACATCTAAAGTAGATACATATGCCTGAACCTCATCGTAAATGGAGTCCAGGCATACAGTACGCTTCTTTTGCGTCTTACCTTCTTTAACGATGGCTTTACGCTTACTCTCATAGTGCCTCAAGCTTTCTCTTCATGTGAGGTTTTAAAACAGCTCTCTAATATCCCGAACTCCCCTCTTAGATTCTTAGTTTCTAATTGGAACTCAGCTTCAGGAATAATCAATAGGCTTACCTCGCTATGATTATGGGGAATTTCAAATTCTAATCTGATTTTTCTCATAGTATTTTCTTTCATTTTGAATGTGTAAGACTTCGAGTATTTGTTGTTGTCAGCTTTAAATGAAATTGCTTGAAAGTCTGAAAGTGTGATTGTTCTGTTTGTCATGAAGAAAATGCTGGGAAAAAGACAGCTGGCAGAACTTTCATTTTTTGAATATATCGCGGGAATCACTATCGGGGGCATTACATCTGAGGTTGTCATGGGACTTGAGAGAAGCATATTTAACGGAATACTTGCTATTTTTATTTTTGCGGCAGTTCCTTTCTTTGTAGAATTGATCTCATTAAAAAAATGCGCGATTTTCTTGAAGGAACGGGAACGGTTTTTATTAAAGACGGAAAAATCATGGAAGATAATTTAAAAAAAGAAAAATACTCGGTCGATGAGCTGTTGGAGCTTTTGCGAAAAAAGAATGTATTTAATGTTTCTGAGGTTCAATTTGCTATCCTGGAACAAAGCGGTGATTTGAATGTGCTGCTCAAAAAAGAGCACAGGCCGGTTACAATCAAGGATTTGCAAATGCCTTACCAGTCAGAGAAAGAGCCGCAGGTCGTGATCATGGACGGAGAAATTTTAGACGAACCGCTGTCGATAGCCGGTTTAAATCGCCGCTGGCTGCACGAGGAGCTTGATAAATTAGGCGTCGCAAAAGAAAACGTGTTTCTCGGACAAGTAGACTCAGACGGACAATTAACCGTGAATCTGTATGACGACAAAATAAAAGTTCCGGCTCCTCAGGAAAAACCTCTATTGTTGGCTAAGATTAAAAAATGCCAGGCTGATCTGGAATTGTTTGCTCTCGCCACTGACTCAAAATCGGCATAGGATATGTATGCCAAAAATGCCAATAAACTAAAAGATATGCTGCAAAAACTTGAGCCTATTTTACATGAATAAATAAGTTAGATTTGATCCTCAATATTTTTTGTGATGACGGTCATTGAACGGTCATTATCTCTGATAGAAGCGTAAAAATATATCTTGAATTCGATGATATCCTTTTGCCTTTAGTTCGTTTTTTAACCACTTTTCGTCCTTGTCCAGTAATTACCTTTCCTTCGATGACGACGGCAATCGGTAGTCCACTGTATTCGGTTTTAATATGCAAATCCTTACGTGTGGCTGGAACCAGTTCTTTCTTAGGCAAAATGCTGATTTCCCCGTTCGCCTCCAATATTGCATATTCATTAGCACCTAGATGTTATCCATTTTTTCTGCGTTAAAGTCATAAAGAATAGACTGGTTTTGCTCAGGGGGAGTTTAAAGGTCAGATTCGCAAACCACCATCCGCACTTCTCATCTTGTAAATCAATCTTTAAAATCGATTAATACTAGCTTAACACTTTAAAAATATAATGAGCATGTTATTGAGATTCATATATTTTTAGGAGGTTATCCAGTTGAAAAAATTCCCGAAGAAATTACTGCCTATCGCGGTTTTATCATCTATTGCGTTCAGCAGCTTAGCCAGCGGCAGTATGCAAGCCAGCGCCCAAGAAAAGAAAAAGGGGAATCAAAACGAAATTAAAAATGTCATCGTTCTGATTGGTGATGGTATGGGTGTATCTTATACGTCCGGTTATCGCTACTTAAAGGATAATAAAAAGACAAAGGCTGTGGAGCCTACGGCTTTTGATCAATATCTTGTCGGCCAGCAAACGACTTACCCCGATGACCCTGAGCAAAATGTGACGGATTCTGCAGCTGCGGCAACAGCCATGTCTACGGGAATTAAAACATACAATAATGCGATTGCAGTGGATAACGACGGTTCAGAGGCCAAAACCGTACTTGAAGCGGCAAAAGAAAAAGGAAAATCAACAGGACTTGTGGCCACTTCAGAAATTACACACGCCACTCCGGCCTCTTTCGGTTCATATGACCACAGCCGGAAAAATATGAACTCGATTGCCGATGATTATTTTGATGAAATGGTAAACGGTAAGCACAAAATTGATGTCCTTCTAGGCGGAGGAAAAAGTAATTTTGACCGCAAGGATCGCAATTTGATCAAGGAATTCAAAAAAGCGGGATACAGCTTTGTGGATAACCGCAAGGACATGCTGAAAAATAAAGACAGCCAAGTTCTCGGCCTATTCGCTGACGGCGGCCTGCCTAAAAAGATTGACCGCACGAAGGATATTCCTTCATTAAAAGATATGACAAACACAGCCATTAAAAAATTAAGCAAAGATAAAGACGGATTCTTCCTTATGGTTGAAGGAAGCCAGATTGACTGGGCCGGACATGACAATGATATTGTCGGCGCGATGAGTGAAATGGATGACTTCGAACAAGCCTATAAGGCAGCTATTAAGTTTGCCAAAAAAGACAAGCATACATTGGTTGTCGCAACGGCTGACCACTCAACCGGCGGATACTCTATCGGTGCAGACGGCATCTATAACTAGTTCAGTGAACCGATTAAAGCAGCAAAGCGCACTCCTGACTATATGGCAGAAAAAATCGCCGGCGGTGCGGATGTTGAAAAAACATTAAAAACATATATTAATCAAAAGAAGTTAGCTTTAACGACAGCAGAAATTCAATCAGTTGAAGAAGCAGCCAAATCGAAGAAAGTGCTTGATATCGACAATGCGATTGAAGACATTTTCAACAAACGCTCTCACACCGGTTGGACAACGGACGGACATACAGGTGAAGATGTTCCTGTATTTGCATACGGACCGTCAAGCGAGACATTTGCCGGACAAATCGATAATACTGAAATCGCTAAAAATGTTTTCGACGCTTTACAATACAAAATTAAGATTAACGATAAGTAAGAGAATACAAGGTGTCCCGTTGCTTGTATGAAGTAACGGGATCTCTATTTTGAATGGAGGCAATTAAGATGAGAAAGGCTCTTTGCATCTTATTCTCAATCATGATGCTTGCCGGCTGCTCATCAAACGCCAGCAATAACAATACAGGCGGCCAAACAGCAGAAGCCAAAACGCAGAACGTTTCAGCTCAAGCAGACAGTAAAATAAATGAGTACCAGCTTAATCCACAAGTTACAGATGACAGGTCATTGCAAAAGGTCAATCAAACATTTGCTGACGACAAAGGTGAAGCCGTTTTAAAAGATATAAAAAACGTCAACAAAACATATGACATAGGATCATCAATTGAATTAACCGTAAGAGACATGAAGCTGATTTACTTACGTCCGGATTACAACATGATTGATTATTTTCACGTGTTGACACATGATAAAGAGTTTGATGTCGTTAAAGTTTTCGTTGAAATCAAAAACAAGTCTTCTGAGAAAGTGAATTATGCACCAATTGCATTACTGAAAACAAACACAGGTGAAACTTTTGATTGGAAAAGGATATTTACCTTGAGGAGTTAAATGGAGAAATAGAAGGCGGCGCTGCAAAAGCCGGAAACCTAGGTTTTATCGTTAACGCAGCAAGCGGACATGCGCATAACAAGGAAGCAGAAGACAGCAAGAAAACAAAGGATATTAAGTGGATCGAGATCACCACGAGCGACGTTTTTGATAAAAACCACAAGAAAATCAGTGGTTCTCAAAAAATTAAAATTGAGTTTTAATGATGGCCTCCCGTGTATGTAACGGGAGGTTTTTTTGGAGGCTGGGTGGGAAACCGGCTGAGTAAACTTACTCAGGACCGTTGACAAAATAGGTCGTATTATAAATTTGCCTCGATTAAGGGGCTTCCGGGAGGGCTTGGTGAACGGATTGCTTATTTTGCCGCCCGGGAAGGAGCTGGAGTTATTTTGGCTATACGGAGAGAAGAAGAGCGTTTAGCAGAAGATGTAAGGAAGACAGCTGGTATTTTTCAGGCCAAAGATTAGCCATAAAAAGAGGCCAGGTTTATAATCCCGAGCCTCTTCATTGATTTTACTTCCCCTTTGCTTTTTTCCTTTTCTCCTTCTCCGCCCGATAAAACTCATGAAACATCTTCATCAGCGCGCGCTTTTCAATCCGCGACACATAGCTCCGCGAAATCCCAAGCTCCTTCGCGATTTCGCGCTGCGTCTTCTCTTTCTTCAAATCAAGGCCGAAGCGGCCGACGATGACTTCTTTTTCTCTGCCGTCAAGGATGTCGATGTATTTTTTCACTTTTTCAAGCTCCATGTTGAGCTGGATGGTGTCGATGACGTCTTCGTTTTCCGATTTGAGGACATCGATGAGGCTGATTTCGTTCCCTTCTTTGTCCTGTCCGATCGGGTCATGGAGGGAGACGTCTTTTTTCGTTTTCTTCAGGGCGCGAAGATGCATGAGGATTTCGTTTTCTATACAGCGCGCCGCATATGTGGCGAGCTTTGTTCCTTTGCCCGCAGAGTAGCTCTCGATCGCTTTAATCAGCCCGATGGTTCCTATGGAAATCAAATCTTCCGAATCCTCGCCTGTGTTTTCGAATTTTTTGACGATGTGGGCGACCAGGCGAAGGTTGTGCTCAATCAGCATGTTTCTTGCGTGTTCGTCTCCCTGGGCCATTAATTCCAAGTATTTTTTTTCTTCATTGCTTGAGAGCGGTTGTGGAAAGGCATTGTTTTTCACATATGATACTAAAAACACAAGTTCCTTGATGACATACCCGAGCGCTGCAAAAACACCTGTCATTATCGGCACCTCCACAAAATGTATGTAGGCAGAAGCCTATATGTAAATGTATGTGGGAGCAGGGATGTCTGTGTCTGTACGATAAAATTACGAAGTTCTCCGGCGTCTTGCCGATCACGCCGCCCGAAGAGATTATGGGGGAAACTTCATATTATGAGAGCACTTCCAGTATTTGGTCCATTTACAAAAGTTAACATGGACGCGATAATAAAAGCAGGGGGTGAGAGTGCCGGACTTAAAAGGGGTAAACGTTAGAACAGCAGTCTGGCGCAGCATATGAAAAACAAACGTCTGTTCATTCTTTCACTGATCGTGTTGAGCGTCATCGCCATAGGAATCCAGGAAACGCATCCGACTCCAATTGCGACCGGTTTCATGATCATTGTTCTTGTCACGACGGTTTTTCATATTTTTAAAGAAGCACTCGGAAAATAAAATGAACCGGCTCATGCTGTGAGCCGGTTTTTTCGTTTATTCCTTGAGCGCTTTGCCCATTCCTTTTAAAAACTGGAGGCCGAAGCCGACGGCGCGGTTGATGTCAGGGTCGTTGATGGCTTTCAGCAGGGCAAAGATGCTGACTTTTTGATCTTCCTTTAAAAAGTGTTGTCCTTGTTCTATACCTGCTACCAGGCTTTCGATAAGCTTTCCCGTCAATTCGGGATCGGCTTTTGACAGGGCTCCGCCGGCCGCCATTGCGGTGTTGATCAAGTTTACAACCGGTTCGCGGGACAGCTGGCCGAGCGCGATTTTAGCGATGTCTTCTTTTGCCTGCAGCATGCTGTCTGCGGCGTCAAAGACGCCGAGTCCGTTCAGCTCGCCGATGAGTTTCATCGTTTTCGAGAGGGCGTCTTCGTTTTCCGCCACTAGCGATTTTAACTCTTCCAGTTTTTCAAGCTTGATTTGCTCTTCTGTTTTGCGCTCCTTTTGAATTGCGGTAATAGGAGTGGCCATATATGATTTCCTCCTTGCATTAGTCTGTCAGATGGACGTATCCCGGACGCTTCCATTTGCGCTCTACTTCGACCCCGTTCTGCGGGTTGCGTTTTTTGTTGCGCGGGTTCGTTTTCGGGAGCGGCGGCGCCGCGCAGCCTCCGAGGACTTCCATCCGCACTTTCGTCTGCTTATAGGCAGGCGTGTTTGTGCGAGCATCGACTGCCGGGCCGGTTAAAAAGTTAATCGCCGATTCTTTATTTGTCGAGTTCATCGGCAGGTACAGTTCATTCGCCCGCACACGGTCGGTAATGAGAGCGGTCAATTTCACAGCGCCGTAGGGGGATACGAGCCTTACGAGAGATCCGTCACAGATTCCCCGTTCTTTTGCCAGCTCTGGCGAAATCTCAACAAAGACATCCGGCACTTTCGCTTGAATTCCTGCCGATTTATTAGTCAGGTTTCCTTCGTGGAAATGCTCAAGCATCCGCCCGTTGTTGATATGAAGGTCGTACTCCTCAGGGAATTCGGCCGGTTCTGTCCAATCGGCCAGCGCAAAGCGCGCTTTTTTGTCAGGAAAGTTAAAGCCGTCTACATAAAGGAGCGGCGTGCTTTCTCCGGTTAAGCTGCCCCAGAGAAAACTGTTCCAGCCTTCAAGCGCTTCGTACCCCGCTTTGCCGAATAGGGGGGAGAGGCTTGCCATTTCTGAGAAGATGTCTCCCGGATGGTTGTAATTCCAGTCTGCCCCGAGACGGTTTGCGATGGCCTGGATGATCTGCCAGTCGGGCTTTGAGTCCCCGAGTGCAGGGAGCGCCTGATACAGCCTTTGAACGCGGCGCTCCGTATTTGTAAAAGTTCCTTCTTTTTCAAGGGAAGGCGCCGCAGGCAATACAACATCGGCGTACTGAGCCGTTTTCGAAAGGAATATATCTTGAACGACGAGAAAATCGAGCCCTGACAAAATGTCGTGGACGCGGTTGGCGTTAGAATCGACAAGGGCCATATCTTCGCCGACGATATACATTGCTTTCATGTCGCCTTTTTCGATCGAATGAAGCATTTCGATATTATCAAGGCCAGGCGTACTGTCAATTGTTACGCCGTAAGCCTCTTCGAATTTGTTTCGTGCTTTGTCATCGGAAATATGCTGGTATCCCGGAAGCCAGCCCGGCAGCGTCCCCATGTCACAGGCGCCCTGAACATTGTTGTGCCCGCGCAGCGGATAGGCACCGGCACCGGGCCGGCGGTAGTTTCCGGTCGCAAGCAAGAGATTCGAAATCGCCGCCGACGTATCAGAGCCTCCGGTATTTTGGGTCACGCCCATTCCCCACAAGATGCAGGTGCCGTCAGCGTCCCGGATCATTTCTGCAATTTCGATCAGCGTCTGTTGTTGAATGCCTGTGATGCTTTCTGCATATTCAAGGGTATATGTTTCAAGGGATTTTTTATAATCCTCGAAGAAATTCACGTTTTCTTCAATGAACGCCTGATCATGCCAACCCTGGTCGATCATATATTTTGTAACGGCCATCAGCCATACTTGATCCGTTCCCTGGCGCGGTCTGATGAACAGGTCTGAACGTTCGGCCATTTCGTTTTTGCGAAGGTCGGCGACGATCAGCTTTTGACCGTGAAGCTTATGGGCCCGCTTGATGCGGGTTGCGAGTACCGGGTGGCCTTCGGCCGGGTTTGCGCCGACGATGATGACGAGGCCGGCTTTTGCGATATCTTTGATCGTACCTGCATCACCGCCCATTCCGACCGTGCGGAAGAGACCGTCCGTTGCCGGCGATTGGCAGTAGCGGGAGCAGTTGTCAACGTTATTCGTTTCAAAGACTTGCCGCGCCAGCTTTTGCATCAGGTAGTTTTCTTCGTTCGTAATTTTGGAAGAAGAAATAAAGCCGACAGCCCCTTTCCCGTATTGCCGGCGGAGAGAGCCTAAGCGGCTGGCAACGAGATCAAGCGCTTCCTCCCAGGTGGATTCGACGAATGCACCGTTTTTGCGGATTAAAGGTTTTGTAAGCCGCTCTTTGGAATTGACGAAATCCCAGCCGAATTTGCCTTTTACGCAGGTGGAAATAGCATTGACGGGAGCGTCTGAGACCGGCTGGACCTTCAATATTTTCCGGCCTTTCGTCCAAACCTCAAAAGAGCAGCCGACACCGCAAAACGTACAGACGGTTTTTGTCTTTTTAGTCCGTGTTTCCCGCATCGCCGCTTCTACTTCGGAAATGGCGAAAATGCTGCTGTAACCCGGCTCTACGTTTTTTACGAGGTCGATCATCGGCTCCATGACATCCTGTTTGATACCTGTCATAAATCCGGCTTCTCCGAGCATCGATTTTTCCATCAGCGCATTGCACGGGCAAACGGTGACGCATTGACCGCAGCTCACACATGAAGAATCGTTGATCGAAACGCCTTCATCCCAAATGACCCGCGGGCGTTCCCGCTCCCAATCGATGGACAGCGTTTCATTGACCTGGAGATTTTGGCACACTTCCACACACTGTCCGCACGCGATGCACTGATTCGGATCATAGCGGTAAAAAGGATGCGACATATCGACGGCAGTCGCCGGATCCTCCTTCGGCGCATAAGGGTATGTCTGCTCTTCGATGCCCATCATTTCCGCCGTATTATGCAGCTTGCAGTTGCCGTTATTATTATCGCAAACCGTACAGTAAAGCAGATGGTTTGCGAGGATACGATCCATCGCTTCCTTCTGCGCTTTTTTCACCCGCTCAGTCGAAAGGCTGACTGACATACCGTTTTCCGCTTTGAGCGAACAGGCCCGCTTCAATTTTCCGTCCGCTTCGATGAGGCAAGTGTCACAAGTTTGAATGGGATCTACCTCTGGTACGTGGCAAATTTGCGGATGCTCGATCCCGTGTTCATTCAAAATGTCTAAAACCGTGGCACCTTCCTGTCCTTCGTATTCTGTGCCGTCTATTATGATTCTGATCGGCTTTCCATCCATCATTTTTGTCCCTCCATCGTTGTCAAGAAATCAAAAAAGCCATGTACACATATACCGGTTCCCGTCCTGGCAAGCGGCATAAACATACATGGCGGAGTAGTTTACTAGCAATCCTTACTAACAGACCAATCCCAATATGTAAGAAACAGATAGATTTATAACACGTCTCCTATTATAAATCCATCAACATAACTTTTATTATAAAATGATATTTATTATAATTCAATAGAGCAGGAAAATTTTAACCAAGTTAAATGTCTAAGGTAACATCACGATATTTTGTATGGTTTAAAGGGGAAGGGGTCTGACAATGTCTAAAAAAATCCATCAGTTTAATGATATCATCCGAAAGCTGAGGAAAGAGCTGTTTGGAAAGGGGCCTGAACGGATTCATACTGTATTCGTCGACAATATGGCGGTTTCGACGCTTTACGGCAATTTGACCGCAAGCGAGCAATTTATCGCAAGTACGCCTGAAGGCAAAGAAATGGTGCATGCAGCAAGGACGAGCCTGATTCAGGATCATTATTCAAACCGGACGCCGGAAGGCTTGGAAGAGCTGATCGGCGCAAAACTGGAGCATCTGTTTTCAGACATCAAGATCAAGGAGGACATCGCCGTTTCCGTGTTTATTTTTGACCGGAACATCGATGAAGGCGACGGGGCGGCCAACGGATAAAAGGAACGGTGGATTACGGGGATGGAAATTCGCGCAAAAATGTTGCATAAGGGAGGAAAAAAGATGATACAGCTAAAGGCAGAGGATATGAGGCAGGCGGCAAAACCGCTGCTGAATGAAAGCAGCCCGACATTTGCCCACGCAATCGCAGACGGAATAATAGACGGGAAAATGTATGCTGATCATTCCGTTTCCCCGCGCAGCGCGGTTTTTCAAACACCTTCGGGAATTTATCATCTTGCCGGCAGCCCGCCTGAAAGTAAGCGGGACGAATGGCATTATTACCTGAAAGAACAAAGGAACGGCAGGCGTTTTACCGTATTTTCAGATTCGGCGGAATGGGACGCATTTTTGACAGACGGTCTGGATAATACGATTAAACAGATGAAGCGGATCGTATTTTCCTTTGTGAAAGAACCTGGACATTCCGTGAAAGACGCCGGCGCGGCATGCGTTATGTTTTCTGAAGAAGATCTGAACGAGAGCGTCCTTTTCAATGAACAGTATGCTGATGAATATTGGGGAGGAGCAGACAATTTTTTAAAGAAAGGCTTCGGTTTCAAAGCGGTCTGCGGCAATCGGACGGTTAGCGAGTGCGTTTCTATTTTTCGTTCCGACCGCTTTGCCGAGATTGACATCGCCACCGATCCGGATTTTAGGGGGCGGGGATATGCAGCCCTTTGCGCCCGGGCGTTTATTTCTTACTGTAAAGAACACAGGATGAAGCCCCGCTGGGACTGCGATCAACAAAACACGGCATCGATCCGTCTTGCAGAGAAACTGGGTTTTCGGCCGCTGAAAAATTATTCATTGTATGTCCAAAACCGGTAAGCCCGTGCGAATGTTTTTAAGCGGAGAGGACAGGTTAAAAGCAGCAGGTGAATAGAGAGTTTTTCCATTGAAACTGCAGAGCCTCTCCTTTATGATCGTATTATTGGGCTTTTGGAGGTGGAAACGATGAAAAAGTGCTTTGTGATCGCCCTCGCTTTTTTGCTCCTTCTGTCAGGATGCAGGGAAAAGCACACCAAAAAAATCGTCGCATTTGGAGACAGCAATACACGCGGTTCAAATTGGCAGTTTCGTGATTATCCAAAAGCGGAAAAATGGGTCAATTTACTCCAAACGTCAGTGCGCGGAAAATATGACATAGAAAATGCGGGTATCGGCGGAGAAACAACGGAAAATGCAAGGCTCCGATTTCAGCGCGACGTACTCGACAAGCGGCCGTCATACCTTTTGATTATGTTTGGAACGAATGATGCGGCAATACTCGGTAAGGGAGTTCCGCGCGTTTCCAAAAAAAGATTTAAAGAAAATCTCTATTATTTTGTCAAAAAAAGCAGGCAGAGCGGCATAGAACCGGTTTTAATGACGTGCCTACCGCTCGTTGAAGGCAGCGGAAACAACATATTTTATTATGCGAGGTATCGTGCTGCTTCGTTTGATCAATACGGAGGCGCGAGAAAGTGGCATGATTCCTATAATGATGTGACAAGAGAAACGGCCCGAAAGCTGCATGTACCATTGATTGACAATTGGAAAAACATCGTGAACAAGGCGGGCGGAGCCACTGATGAGAACTTGATTAAATCGGGGTTCATCGACCCATCGGGAAATCACTTAACCCCAAAAGGCGCGAGAATTATTTTTGAAGGCATTGACAAAAGCCGGGTCATAAAAACTTCCTGATATACGGTCAAAGGCCTAGCCATTTCTCTTTTTTAGTACATAGGCTGTTACTGTAACTGTCCTAAGGGAGGGATGACATCCTATGACCACTGGATTCCCGTTTCCGGCCGGTCCGTTTCCTTTTCCGGGCTACGCCGGATATACCGGTGCCGCATACGGCTATGCTTTTGTAGTCGTTCTTTTGGTGGTTCTTTTGGTGATCGGCGGTTTTTATTGGCTGAGTCCTTACGGCTTCTTCAAGTAGCACCTCTTTTAAAGAGGTGTTTTTTCGTTAAAACAGTAGTAAGCATATTATTCAAGTGATATAATAGCAACCTAAGTGAAAAAAGCCCAAGAACGCCCGGGAATGCTTAACTACGAGGAGACAGAAAGCAGATGACCGAGCGACCTTCTCTTCATTTCAGTTTCAATCAGCTCGATGAATTCGCGGTTTAAATTCATCTCATTTGCTTTAATGTATGATTCTATTAAAAGTTCATCAGACAGCTTTCTCATACTCGGTACCCATTTAATGGGGAAGACACCTCCTTATATAATTGGAATAACGTGTTTGAGGTCAGCATATCATGTTATGTTATGCGATCTTTGGTTGAAGTACCTATAATCTACCATGAATATTTGGCGAGAACAATCGTTCTGTTATCCACACCAAAAAGTGGATAACTTGTGGGTATCATGTTTATAATTTAATAAAAGGTCGATGAAATAAGAGTGGATACTGTGTGTAATTTTATCCACACCTGTTGAAGAATCCTATTATATGTCGAAAACTTTTCGGGGAGCCGATGTTTTAAGACACTTTTAGATTTGATTCGACACTTTCAGAAAGCAGCAGTATATAGAAAGGAAAGGGTGCGGCTTGTGTTAAAAAAGTTTTTTTTGCCGGATGAATTTGTAAAAAATATTTTTCATATTACCCCTGAAAAACTAAAAGAGCGGAATGTAAAAGGAATTATTACAGATCTTGATAATACCCTAGTGGAATGGGACAGGCCGAGCGCCACGCCGCGTCTGATCGAATGGTTTGAGGAAATGAAGGAGAATGGCATTAAAGTAACAATCGTTTCAAATAATAATGAAAAGCGCGTCAAATTATTTTCTGAACCGCTCAATATTCCGTTTATTTATAAAGCGAAAAAGCCGATGGGCAGAGCTTTTCGAAAAGCCGTTAAAAACATGGGGCTCAAAAAGGAAGACGTTGTCGTCATAGGAGATCAGCTGATGACTGACGTGCTCGGAGGCAACCGCAACGGCTTTCACACGATTTTGGTTGTTCCTGTAGCCGCTTCAGACGGCTTTTTTACGCGTTTTAACCGGCAGATAGAACGCAGAATCCTGAGCTCATTAAAACGGAAAGGCCATATTCAGTGGGAGGAGTAATCAATGGAAAAGGTAGTTTGCATCGGATGCGGAGTCACCATCCAAACCGAAAACGAAAATGAACTAGGCTATGCGCCAGAAGCTTCATTATTAAAGGATGACGTCATCTGCCAGCGCTGTTTCAGGCTGAAAAACTATAACGAAATCCAGGATGTCTCCCTGACGGATGATGACTTTCTAAAAATTTTGCACGGCATCGGGGAAACCGATTCGCTCATTGTGAAAATCGTCGATATTTTTGATTTTAACGGGAGCTGGATTAACGGGTTAAACCGGTTTGTCGGAGGCAACCCGATTCTGTTGATCGGAAACAAGGCGGATATTCTTCCCAAATCGGTCAAACGCGAGCGCCTCGTTCACTGGATGAAGCGCGAAGCGAAAGAGCTCGGTTTGCAGCCTGTTGACGTATTGCTTGTCAGCGCAGGACGCGGGCATGGAATGAAGGAAGCGATCGAAGCGATCGAGCATTACAGGCAAGGCAAAGACGTTTATGTCGTCGGCTGTACGAATGTCGGGAAATCAACGTTTATCAACCGGATCATTAAAGAAGTGTCAGGAGAAGGGGATATCATTACGACGTCCCAGTATCCGGGTACTACGCTTGATACGATTGAAATCCCTCTTGACGACGGGTCATCGATGTACGATACACCGGGTATCATCAACCACCATCAGATGGCACACTATGTCGCAAAGCAAGACCTGAAACTATTGACGCCGAAAAAAGAATTAAAGCCGCGCACTTTTCAGCTGAACGAAGAGCAGACGCTGTTTTTCGGCGGGTTGTCCCGGTTTGACTATGTAGCGGGCGGCAGGTCTTCGTTTGTATGTTATATGCCCAATCAAATAAACATCCATCGAACAAAGCTTGAAAATGCGGATCAGCTTTATGAAAAACACGCGGGTGATATGCTGGCGCCTCCTGCTAAAGAAGACCTTGACTCATTTCCTGAGCTTGTAAAACACACCTTTACGATCAAGGAGCCAAAAACCGACGTGGTGTTCTCCGGTCTGGGCTGGGTGACGGTTCAGGGGGCGAATCAACGGATTGTCGCCCACGCGCCTAAAGGCGTTCACGTGTTTGTGCGAAGATCTTTAATATAAGCTGGGGGAGAGAGCAATGAAACCGATATACGGACTGATTGGAAATCCGGTGGCCCATTCCATGTCGCCCGACATCCATAATGCGGCCTTGAAAGACCTTTCATTAGACGGGTATTACCACGCTTTCCGGGTTGAAAGCGATGATCTGGAAGATGCGGTGAAAGGAATGCGGGCGCTCGGCATTCAAGGATTTAACGTGACGGTTCCCCATAAGGTGGAGATCATGAAATATCTTGACCGCATCGATGAAAGCGCCAAAGTGCTCGGGGCGGTAAACACTGTCAGAAGAGAAAAAGAACAGCTGGTCGGATATAATACGGATGGAGAAGGATTTTTAAAATCGCTGAAGCAATCCCTTGATCAGCCTGTCAGCGAGCTTTCGATCTTGATCATCGGAGCAGGGGGAGCGGCCCGAGCGATCTTTACGACCCTCGCAGCAGAGAAGCCGAAGCGGCTCGATGTGGCGAATCGCACGCCTGAAAAAGCAGAAGCTTTCGTTCGCCTTTATGATGGAACGAAAGCGATGTCCTTATCAGAAGCAGAGGGTGACTTGTCTGTGTACGACGTGCTGATCCAGACCACCTCAGTCGGCATGCACCCGAACGTGGATGATGTTCCGCTTTCATTGGCCCGCGCGAAAGAAACGTGCCTTGTATGCGACATTATTTATAACCCGTTGAAGACCGTTTTATTAAAAGAAGCTGAGGCAAAGGCCTTAAAAACGTTGAACGGCGTCGGCATGTTCATCGGCCAGGCCGCGCTCTCTTTCGAATTGTGGACAGGCCGCGAGCCTGATATGGAAAAAATGAAATCAATCGTTTTACGAAAACTAGGAGGAAAAGAATGTTAACTGGAAAACAAAAACGCCATTTGCGCCGGGAAGCGAATCATCTGACACCGATCTTTCAAGTCGGAAAAGGCGGAGTCAATGAAAATATGATCAAACAAATCAGTGATGCGCTCGAAGCGAGAGAACTGATCAAAGTAAGCGTGCTTCAAAACTGCGAGCAGCCAAAGAATGAGGTGGCGGAGGCTTTGGCAAGCGGCGCCTGCGCCGAACTCGTGCAGACGATCGGAAATATCATCGTGCTGTACAAGGAGTCCAAAGAAAACAAACAAATCGAGCTTCCTTAAGGTTTAAAGGTGGTAAACATGAAGAAAATTGGGGTTTTCGGAGGGACGTTCGATCCTCCGCACAACGGGCATCTGTTAATGGCGAATGAAGTGCTTTACAAAATGGATCTCGACGAAATCTGGTTTATGCCCAATCAAATTCCGCCGCATAAACAGGAAAACTCTTTTTCAGAAAGCCATCACCGCGTTGAAATGCTGAAGATCGCCATTTCGGGAAAAGAGCGTTTTAAATTGGAGACGATTGAGCTCGAAAGGGAAGGGCCTTCGTATACGTTTGATACGATCCGGCTCTTAAAAGAACGGTATCCGGATCATCAGTTTTATTTTATTATCGGTGCGGACATGGTGGAGTACTTGCCGAAGTGGTCGAATATTGACAAGCTGGTGGGAGAGATCCAATTTGTCGGAGTCAAGCGTCCCGGCTTTCAAATTGATACGCCATATCCGCTCGTTTTCGTGGATGTTCCGGAATTTGAGGTTTCATCCTCCTTGCTCAGGGAGCGCATCAAAAACCGTCAGCCGACTGATTACTTGCTTCCTGACGAAGTGAAGGTCTATGTAAAGGAGAATCGTTTATATGAAACGTGATCAAGCCCTTGCCTGTGTAAAAGAACAGCTGACAGAGCAGAGGTATACGCATACGATCGGCGTAATGGAAA
This sequence comes from Bacillus sp. JJ675, assembly GCF_036963165.1. Taxonomy (NCBI): domain Bacteria; kingdom Bacillati; phylum Bacillota; class Bacilli; order Caryophanales; family Bacillaceae; genus Bacillus; species Bacillus sp. JJ675. The sequence continues at coordinate 20,538 of NZ_JBALMR010000069.1, forward strand.
CGGCGGTAATGCTTGCGGAACGGTTTGGCGCAGATGTGAAAAAGGCCGAAACCGCCGCGATTTTTCATGACTATGCCAAGTTTCGTCCGAAAGAGGAAATGAAACAAATCATTTTAAACGACAACAAATCGCTTGATGTGCTCGATTTTCATCATGAGCTTTGGCACGCGCCGGCAGGAGCAGTACTTGTCAAAACGGAGGTCGGCATTGCGGACGAAGACATTTTGTCGGCGATCAGATACCATACGTCGGGAAGGCCCGGCATGACGCTTTTGGAAAAAGTCATTTATGTCGCGGACTATATTGAACCGGGCCGCTGCTTTCCGGGTGTTGACGAGGTTCGCGTGCTTGCCGAAGAAAACTTGGATCTTGCGCTCATCCAGGCGCTGAAAAATACGATCACCTTTTTAATGACGAAAAACCAAGCCGTTTTTCCGGACACGCTGGCGACATATAATGCGTTAGTAAAAGAAAGACAATAGGAGGAATTAGTGAATGGATCAAGCTTCAATTTTAAAAATTGCCGCTGAAGCCTGCGACGATAAACGAGCGGAAGATATTATCGCAATGAATATGCAGGGGATTTCCCTTGTGGCCGATTATTTCCTGATCTGCCACGGGAACTCAGATAAGCAGGTACAGGCAATTGCCCGGGAAATTAAGGATCGGGCTGAAGAAAATGGAATCGATGTAAAGAAAATGGAAGGGTTTGACGAGGCCAGATGGATCTTAATCGATTTGGGAGATGTCATTGCCCACGTTTTCCATAAAGAAGAAAGAGGCTATTACAACCTTGAAAAACTATGGGGAGATGCTCCTCTTGAAGATCTCTCATTCGGAGCCAATTAATGATTTATCAAGGATTTTCAGGCGTTTATGACAGACTGATGGCTCACGCCCCGTATGATCAGTGGGTCGAATGGATTGAGAAGTCGCTTTCGGCGATGAAAAAGGAGCATATTCGGATTCTTGATCTCGCGTGCGGCACCGGGGAAATTTCCGTTCGCCTTGCTGAGAAAGGATATGATGTCACAGGTGTTGACATCAGCGGGGACATGCTGGCGCAGGCGCAGCAAAAAGCTGCCGGCCGGCAGCTTCCGATCCGTTTTTTTCAGCAGGATATGCGCGATTTATCAGGGCATGAACAAGAATTTGACGCGGTTGTCATTTGCTGTGATTCCTTAAATTACTTAAAAGATGAAAAAGACGTTTTAGACACCTTTAAAAACGTTTTTTCTTTATTGAAGGATGACGGACTTCTTTTATTTGACGTCCATTCCGTCTACAAAATTGACGACGTTTTTCCCGGGAGCACATACGCAGATCAGGATGAAGATGTCAGCGTGATCTGGCAAAGCTATGAGGGAGAAGCCGTTCATTCGGTCATTCACGATTTGACATTTTTCGTGGAAAATGGGGGCGTGTATGACCGTTTTGATGAAACCCATGAACAGCGGACATTTGAAACCGAAGAATACACCCGCTTGTTAAAAACGGCAGGATTTTCCGTACAGCAGATAACCGCCGATTTTTCAGACCGAAAGCCTGATGCGGATACAGAGCGTCATTTTTATACGGCAAAAAAAGCTAAAACCATCGTTTGACATGACGATGGTTTTAAAAATGCCATTTTCCATAGTTGAGTATCTGCGCCACATATGAAACAATGAATCAGACCTGAAATTGCTTTTTGACCAAAGCGATATCCTCTTCATACTTCAAGTGTGTGTTGCGGAACATCTGGCGGAACATGTCTTGAACACCGATTTCCAGCGCCTTGATCCCCTCGCCGGTTACCCCGCCTTTTACACAAACCTTTTTCTGCAGTGTCGGCAGCGTGTACAGCTCTGTTTCGAGAAGTCTCCCCAAGCCGACAAGCATTTCCTTGGACATCAAAATAGCGTCCTCTTTTGACACCGATGTTTCTTCAACGGCTGCCTGGATAAATTCCTGAATTAAGTAGCTCATAAAGGCGGGACCGCAGCTGACGATATCCGAGGCAACACGGGTGATGCCGTTTTCGATTTCCAAAGGAATCGAAATCTTCTCCATCAGTCCTGTGATTTTTTCCTTTGTTGCTGCATTGCAGCTCTTACCGAATGTTAAAAGCGAAACGCCCGATAAAGCCCTGTTGGTGATGCTCGGGATCACCCTTGCAGCCTGACAGGAAACGACCGTTTCCAGCTGTTCGACCTGGACGGGGCTCGTTATCGTGATCACAATCTGATCCGGTGTGAAAACAGGCGCTAAACGCTTTAACAGAGGGTATATATCGTGCGGCTTTACACAAATAAATACGGCCTCGCTTTCGGCAACGGCTTCTTCCGGCCGCTCTCTGACCCGGATGTCTGGAAATCGCTTTTTTATGTTTAACGCTTTGCCGATCGTTCTGTTTGTAATGGTTAAAGATGAGGGAATGACCGCTTCGGATTCAATTAACGCCTCGATAAGTATAGTCCCCATGTTTCCCGTCCCGATAAAGCCGATATTCAATCGTTCTCCCCTCCTTTAAACGTGTATCTTTTAAACGATATGACCGCTCCAGTTAAAATATGTATGGAAGCAGGTGAGTTGTTGATGAACAGGCTGAAGCGCTACAAATGGCCAGCGGCCGGAGGGATACTTGCAGCACTTTTTATCATCGCAGTCGCTGTGATGTCAAACATACGCAGCGAACCAGCCGGGAGCAATGCTGTGCCGGCAGAGGCCGCCGCTTCTTCATCCGGCCGTGCTGCCAAAAAGGAAACGAAAGAAAACGACGAAATTGTGATCGATCTGAAGGGCGCCGTCAAAAAGCCCGGCGTTTATGAGATGAAGGCGGGCGAGAGGGTGCATCATTTGCTGAAAAAGGCGGGAGGTACCGTGAAAAATGCAGAAGAGAAACAAGTCAACCTGGCCGCTGTCCTTCAGGATGGGATGGTGATTTATATTCCGTATGAAGGCGAGGAAGGCGTTCAAACCGGTGCGGGAGGAGGATCATCATCGACAGCGGGGGGCGAAGCAGAAACGGTTAACATTAATACCGCTTCATCGGAAGAGCTTCAGGCGATCCCGGGCGTCGGACCTTCAAAAGCGGAAGCGATCGCAGCATACCGTGACGAGAACGGTCCGTTTCAAACGGTGGAAGACATTACAAACGTTTCAGGCATCGGAGAAAAAACATTTGAAAAAATAAAATCGTCAATATCAGTGAAGTAAATTGACGCCAAAGGACAATCATATGTAAACTTAGGGAAGTCTTACATCGTATTTGGAGGGAATTCAACGTGGAACGCATTTCTTGGGATCAATACTTCATGGCGCAAAGCCATTTGCTCGCGCTTCGCAGCACTTGTACAAGGCTCGCTGTCGGGGCGACGATTGTCAGGGATAAACGAATTATAGCAGGGGGGTACAACGGGTCAATCGCCGGAGGGGTCCACTGTGCAGATGAAGGATGCTACCTTATCGACGGGCATTGTGTCAGGACCATTCACGCGGAAATGAATGCGATCCTTCAATGCGCAAAATTCGGAGTGCCGACAGAAGGCGCTGAAATATATGTAACTCACTTTCCGTGCATCCAGTGCTGTAAATCAATTATTCAATCAGGCATCAAAACCATATATTATGCAAAGGATTATAAGAATCATCCGTACGCAGTTGAGCTTTTTGAACAGGCTTCGGTCAGGGTGGAACAGGTAGAACTTGACGAAATGATTATCGATTTGAAAAATCGGGAGAAATTATCGTTTGTTGCAGATCTGATACAGAAGCTGTCAGAGGCGGGGCTTGAAGAAGCGGAGATCAGAAAAATACATGAACAGGCGAATAAGCTGTTTACGAGCTACGTGTAATGTAACATGGGCACCTACCGCATCCTTCCTTGCGGAGCAATTTCGGCGGCGGCCGGAATTGCTTCTGCTCAAAGCTCCTCTCTTCTCCCCTTAGCCGCCTTTTTATGTCTGTTTTTCATCCTCTGTCTGATTAAAAAACAATTTTTTCTTTTTATCATTTGTACACTTGTTTGCGGTTTTTATTTTGGTTATTTTCTCATCATCGACAGATCGAATACGTCGAGTTACCGGGAAGGCGCGTACCATGCGGCTGTATCGATTCGCGATATTCCCAGAATCGACGGGGACCGTCTCGCTTTCACAGCCGAAACGGCTGAAGGAGAGGCCGTGAAAGCGGGTTACATCATAAAGTCCCTGCAGGAAAAAGCGGCGCTATCAGCGCTCGATCCGGGGAGCACGTGTTTTATGAAAGGCGAATTAAAAATGCCTAAAAAAGAGACTGTACCCGGGACGTTTGACTATAAAGAATATTTGCGCCAGCAGGGCATTCACTGGAATTTTACGGTTCAGTCGATCGAAAACTGCAAGTCCGGCGGCGTCCTGATGCCGTTTTTGCTGAAAATCCGCAAGGCCGGACTTGTTTTTATAGAAAAAAATGTACCAGAATCATCAGCTGGTATTGTGCAGGCGCTGACGTTCGGCGACAGGTTTCTGATCGAGCAGGAAGTGATTGACGGATATCAAACGCTCGGGATCATCCACCTTTTGGCGATTTCCGGGCTTCACATTGGGATTATTTCAGCAGCTTTTTTCTACATTTTGCTGCGGATCGGCATGACGAGAGAATGTGCAAAATGGTCGTTGATCATCATGCTCCCCGTTGCCGCCGTGTTAACAGGAGGGGCACCCTCTGTGCTGAGAGCGGCGTTCATGACAGAAATTTACCTCGTTTCTTCATTGTGCAAGAATCGTCTAAGGGGCGCCCAGGTGATCAGCATCGCCTTTCTCGGACTTTTGTTATACAGCCCTTATATGCTGTTTCAGGCCGGTTTTCAGCTCTCCTTTGCAGCGTCATTCGTCTTTATTCTCTCGAAGAAAATACTAGTAAAGCCTAAACGTCAAGCCGCCCGGCTATTGCTTTCCTCCTTTGCGGCCCAGCTCGGTTCTCTTCCGATTCTTCTCTTTCACTTTCAAGAGTTTTCATTTCTCAGCGTGCTGATGAATCTATTTTTTATACCGTTTTATGTGATGGCTGTTATGCCGCTGTCATTGGCCGGTCTATCGGCATTATGGATTGCGCCCCCGCTTGGGGAACTTGCAATCGGTGCACTCGATGCGCTGCTCCGGTGGAGCCATGTTGTGGTTAAAACTGTTTCTTCCGTTGATTTCTTCACATATTCGGCCGTCCAGCCGGATGTCCTCCAGTTGCTTTTTTACCTTGTTGCAATATGTTTTCTTTTCATCTCCATGGAAAGAGAGGCCTCTATTCAAAGGCTCATCATCCCGGTTTGTCTGCTTGCCTGCGCTTTTTTGTTTCACGCCTCCGCGCCGTATCTCACCCGTGAAGGGGAAGTTACGGTGCTAGATATCGGGCAGGGTGACAGCATATATGTCAGCGCGTCCGGACAAAACGGACGTGTCTTGATCGATACAGGGGGAATCGTTTCTTTCAAAACTGAGGAATGGCGAAAAAGGAAACATGAGTTTTCCTTGGGAGATCGAGTGTTAATGCCGTTCCTCGCTTCAAAAGGGGTGAAAAAACTCGATGCATTAATTTTGACTCATGCTGATCAGGATCATATTGGAGAAGCTGAAGTTTTGATCAGGAAGCATAAAGTGAAACAACTGATTGTGCCGATCGGTTATGCTGCTGAGCCGGCGGATGAAAAGCTCCTCCGCTTCGCTGCGGAAAGGGGCGTGGATGTGAGAACAGCCAAAAGGGGAGACCGTTTGAAGATCGGTGATCTGGTATTTGACGTTCTTTCGCCGGAGACAGCGAACGGAAGCAGCAAAAATAACGGTTCCCTCGTTTTATGGATGAAGGCTGGCGGCTTCAGCTGGCTGTTAACAGGCGACTTGGAACAGCAGGGCGAGCGGGAGATCATCGAAGCCTATCCGGATCTGAAAGCCGATATTCTGAAAGTCGGCCATCATGGCAGCAAAGGATCGACAGGGGAGGAATTGATCAAACAAATCGAGCCGAAAATCGCGCTCATCTCCGCTGGGGAACACAATCGCTACGGCCATCCGCATGAGGAGGTGCTGGAGGTTTTAAAGCGTCATCAGGTCAAGGTGTTCAGGACGGACCGGGACGGGGCGGTTCAGTACCTATTTAAAAGAGGGGACGGAACGTTTTTGCTTCATCCTCCATATGATACAGTATATTCCCCGTAACAGAAAAAAGACTGCGTCTAAGCAGTCGGCAGCTGGCGGAAAGAATTCATTTTTAAGTTTGTGTTAAGCAACATGTGCGACCGGAGTCAATCCGGTTTTGATCATCCGGCCAGATGTATGACAGTAGCGATGATAAACATTACAGCAAAGAATCCAAAACTCACGACAAAACCGACACCCGAGTCTACAAGATCGTTACGTTTGCTTTGTACGTCTTTTTCAAATTCATTCACAATTTACCCCTCCTATTTGTATCCAGTATAATTCAATTCTTTAGAAAAATCTAGAAGCTTCCTGCAACCGTTTTCTACATTTTATGAACATCGTCTTTTATAAACTGACCCGGGGGTTTATAGAAGGCGTTTATTATAAATGAGAGAGCGGATGACTCCGTTTCTCTCTTTACTATTTGCAAAACACGCTTTAGGATAGAAGGGAAGGATGAAAGAGAGGAAAGTACAGATGACGGTATTTGATGTTTGGAGAAGCTTGAAAAAAGGCGATATTCATCCTGTTTATTGTTTGTACGGAAAAGAGACATATCTGCTGCAGGAGACGGTTCAAAGGATTAGACAAGCCGTCGTTGACGAAGAAACAAAAGACTTTAACCTTTCCGTATTTGACCTGGAAGAAGATGCTCTCGATCTTGCTGTTGAGGATGCTGAAACCTTTCCTTTTATGGGGGAGAGGCGTCTCGTCGTTGCCAAAAATCCGACTTTTTTAACGGCTGAAAAAAAGAAAGACAAGCCTGAGCACAACCTTGAGGCACTTGAAGCTTATATTTCGCAGCCTGCGCCGTATTCCGTATTTGTTTTGCTGGCTCCGTACGAAAAGCTTGATGAACGAAAAAAGCTGACAAAGCTGCTGAAAAAACACGCGGATATGGTCGAGGCAAAGGAGCTGAACGGGCCTGAAACGGCTGACTTTATTAAAGGCCTCGCCAAATCAGAGGGGAAGCAAATCGATTCAGGCGCGGCGGAAGAGCTGGTCATTCTGTGCAATGCGAGCCTGTCGGCCATTGCTCAAGAGGTCAAAAAGCTCAGTACATATATCGGAGACCGTGATGAAATCTTGCTGGACGACGTCAGAAAGCTCGTCGCAAGGGGGCTTGAGCAGAATATTTTCGAATTGATCAACAAGGTCGTCAATCGCAGGCGGACGGAGGCGCTTCAGATTTTTTACGACCTTTTGAAACAGAATGAAGAACCGATTAAAATGATGGCATTGATCGCCAATCAGTTCCGCCTCATATTGCAAACGAAATATTTTTCGCAGCAAGGTTACGGACAGAAGCAAATTGCCTCAAACCTGAAAGTCCATCCTTTCAGAATCAAGCTGGCGATCGATCAGGCGAGGCTGTTTTCCGAAACGGAGCTCAAAAGCATCATGGAGCAGCTCGCCGTGATGGATTATGAAATTAAGACAGGAAAAAAGGACAAGCAGCTGCTGCTTGAGCTGTTTTTGCTGAAGCTTTTGTAGCCGAATGAATAAAGCGGCCCTCAACATGAACTGCACCCCAATTG
>NZ_JBALMR010000070.1:0-38789 GCF_036963165.1 Bacillus sp. JJ675
ACTTTTGGGGGTCACTTCAGAGCCGGCAGCTTTTTATATGTCCATCGATAAACGGATCATATCGATGCAGGCGATGCCGTTTTCGTAAATGGGCTCTTGATAATGCCTGATAAAGAAATCGCGGTCAACGCCTGTAATTCTAAATCCGCATTTTTGATAGAGCGCCAGCTGTGAAATGCTTGAATTGCCTGTGCCGATTTCGATCGTTTTAAAGCCCTGGGATTTTGCGGTTTGCAGGGCATGCTTAATTAACGCTTTTCCGATGCCCCTGCCTTGCCATTCTTCGGTCACGGCAATGTTGACCAGTTCAGCCGTTTCCGGCCTTGTCGGAATCAAAACGTAGACGCCGATGATCTGCCGGCCGGCTTCGGCTATATAGCACTGTCCTCTTTTGGCGTAGTCTTTCACCAATTTCTCCGAAGGGTCCGCAGACAGCAGCAAATCCAGCGGCAGCGGGCTTTCTGAAGGAAGTTTTCTGATTTTCATACAGCATTCTCCTTTTCCTTAATCATAGTCAAACCATTGAATTCCCGGGACGGCTCGGGCAAAATAGTAAACACAAGCGAACCGAGAAGAGAGGGAACTGGCATGAACGTATCTGAATATATGGCGCATGACGCCGTTCGTTTATCTAAGCTTATCAAAAAAAAGGAAGTATCGGCGAAAGAATTGGTTGAGGCTGCTTTTGCGCGTTTGGAAGAAGTAAACCCGCACCTCCATGCGGTGATTCGGACGAGAAAAGAAAAAGCAGTCAATGACATCAGCCGGATTGATATTTCCCGGCAGCCGTTTGCCGGCGTACCCATCCTTTTAAAGGATATTTCGCAGGCGGTGAAGGACGAGCCTTTGACGGCCGGTGCAAAGCTGCTGAAAGACTATATTCCGAAGCGGGATTCAAATTGGGTCGCCAGGCTGAGGGAAGCCGGCTTCTTGTTTATCGGGCATACGAATACGCCCGAATATGGACTGAAAAACATTTCTGAGCCTGAATTGTACGGGCCGTCAAGAAACCCTTGGAATGTTGCGCATTCGCCGGGAGGCTCAAGCGGGGGATCGGCAGCTGCGGTCGCATCGGGAATCGTGCCTGTGGCGGGTGCGAGCGACGGCGGAGGGTCCATCAGGATTCCGGCTTCTTTTACCGGGCTTTTCGGATTGAAGCCGACCCGGGGCAGAACGCCTGTTGGGCCCGGAGCAGGAAGGCAGTGGCAAGGTGCGTCCATCGATTTCGCCCTTTCGCGGACCGTCAGAGACAGTGCCGCTTTGCTCGACATTCTCCAGGTTATCCAGCCTGAAGCTGCTTTTCAAGCACCGTTATTTCCCGGAAGCTATTTGGAAGATATGAAAAAAGGGGCTGAGAGCCCTTTGAAAATCGCGTTTTCTACAGAGTCCCCCGTCGGGACGCCTGTTAGCGAGGAGGCAAAACGCGCTGTCCGCAAAACCGTCGCATGGCTGGAAGCCCAGGGGCATCATGTTGAGGAACAGGCGCATGACGTCGATGGCCTCCGCTTGATGGAAAACTATTATTTGATGAACTGCGGAGAAATTTCAGCGATGATTGCAGGGATGGAAAAAACGCTCGGAAGGCCGATTACCGCGGAGGATGTTGAAATCGTCACATGGGTGCTGAATGAAGCCGGCAAAAAAGTGACGGCAGCGGAGTTTACGGCAAGCCTCGCTTCATGGGACAAAGCGGCCGCACAAATGGCGGCATTTCATCAGAAATTTGACTTGTACGTTACACCGGCAACGGCTTACCAGGCTCCGAAGGTCGGCGAGCTGACCCATACGCAAAAGGAAGCCGAAGCGCTGATGAAGGTAAGCGGCATGGAAAAAAGCGACCAGCAGGCGCTGGTATATGAGATGTTTTTGAAGAGCCTCACATACACACCGTTCACACAGCTTGCAAACCTGACCGGGCAGCCGGCGATGAGCGTTCCGGTGCATCTTACAAAAGACGGGCTTCCGCTCGGTGTTCAGTTTATGGCGCCAAAGGGAAAAGAACATTGGCTGCTTCGGATGGCCCATGCATTGGAGCAGACGGATTTATGGATCGGCATGAAAGGAAATCCGATGTTTGCTTAAAGGAGACTAAAAAGAACGGCCGGAAATCGGCCGTTCTTAGTTTTTCTCATAAAGCGCTTCAAGCTCATCGACCAGGGAGCCGACATATGCGACAGCCCGGCGGATCGGCTCGTCCGTCGACATATCGATGCCTGCCTCCTTTAAGAGGTCGAGCGGTTTCATCGTTCCGCCGGCTTTCAGGACGTTCAGCCATCTGTCCACCGCAGGCTGGCCTTCTTTTCTGATCATTTGCGAGACGAGCGTTGAGGCTGTCAGCTCTGCCGAATATGTGTAAGGGTAAAGTCCCATATAGTAGTGAGGCTGGCGCATCCATGTCAAGCTTGCTCCTTCGTCAAGCTCTGCGTCGTCGCCCCAGAATTCGGAAAGCACTTCCATTGTTTGTCCGGATAAAACGGACGCGGTAAGAGCGGCTCCCTGCTCAGCCATTTGATAGACTCTGCGCTGGTATTCCCCTTCAAGCAGATGGGTGACGAAATTATGATAATAGGTTCCCATCAGCTGATTGATCACCCAGCGCTTCATTTTCAGATCGTTTGTTTTCGAGAGAAGGTGCTGGGCGAGAAGCATTTCGTTCATGGTCGAAGGCGCTTCAATGAAATAGCGAGACGGGCGGACGTTCATGATTCTCTGGTGTTTGTTTGCGAAATGAAAATGGCCGGCATGGCCGAGTTCATGCGCAAGGGTAAAGACATCCCGCATCGTATCCGTCCAGGTCATCAGGATGTAAGGGTGAACGCCGTACGGACTTGAACAAAACGCTCCAGTTGATTTGCCGATATTGTCGGCCAGGTCGACCCATCTTCCGGTCAAGGCCGTTTCCATGACTTGTACATATTCAGTCCCCATCACGCGCAATGCCTCAATGATCATGCTGCGCGCTTCCGCAAAGGAGGTTTTCGGTTGAAATTCATGATCCAGCGGGGCCTGCAAATCGCAAAAACGCATTTGATCAAGGCCCAGCACCCGTTTTTTCAGGCGGGCATACCGGCGCATATGCGGCCGAAGCTCATTTTTAATGACATCAAGCTGATTATGATACATATCGAGTGTCACGTTTTGCGGTTTCAGAAGCATATGGGTAACCGATTCATAGCCGCGCAGCCGCGACAGGCTGACCTGTTTTTTGACTTCTGTTTCATAGACTGCGGCAATCGTGTTTTGATACAGTTTCAATGTATCGGCAAAGGAGTCGAAGGCTTTTCTGCGAATGTCCGTGTCGGGAGAAAACATATATTTTCCCTCGTATAAAGCAAAGGAGTTGGCCAGCTCATGTCCGTTTTGATCTTCAATCGGAGCGAAGCGCATGTCGGCGAGCTTCGCCATTCCAAAAATTTTATAGGGCGCCTCATGCACTTCGCCCAATGCGGCCAGCGCTTCTTCCGTTTCCGGCGAGAGCTTGTAGGTTTTTCGTTCCAGCATCTCTGTCAGCATTTTCCGGAAAGGCCCGAGTCCTTTTTCGCTCTTTATGTAAGCTTCAATTGCATGCTCGGGAAGGCTGAGAATTTCTGACTCGATAAATGACAAGGCTGTATTGATTCGCGCCTGCAGCGCGGCTGTTCTTGAGGCGTTTGCTTGGTTGACTGGATTCGTGAGATCTTCGGATTTTTTGAGGTGGGTATAGGTCATGGCCCGGGTCATGCGTTCCATGAGCTTTTCCTGCAATGTTAAACATTCTAAAAGGGTTCCTGCTCCTTCGTGAAGCCTGCCTTTATAAGCGGCAATTGCCGGAAGGCCGCGTTCAATCTGAAGCAGTTCCGCTTCCCAGGCTTCATCTGAGGGGAATAAATCCGTCAGCTTCCATGTCAGCTCTTTCGGCACTTCTGAACGTTTCCATCTTGTTTCCGCCGTTTTTTCCAATATACGTCCTCCATTTCAAATCATTTCGTATTCCTAATTAATTATATAAGAGATGGAGGGTGAATGAAATCAATAAAAAACGACGGCTTTTGACCAAGCCGCCTTAATATTGGTTTATTGGGCGCCGCTTTTTCTGCCGCCGGTGCTTCTCATAATCAGGCTGACGATAAAGATCAGGATGATCGCGCCAATCAGGGCAGGGATGATATGAAAGCCTCCGACTGTCGGGCCCCACCGCCCCAAAATCGCGGATCCAAGCCATGAACCGATAAACCCGGCGATAATATTGCCGATGATTCCTCCCGGCACATCCCTTCTGATGATCAGGCCCGCAAGCCAGCCTAAAATACCTCCGATAATTAAAGACCATATAAAACTAAACACGTTTATAAATACCTCCTTAGGTTTCAGCGCGTTTTTTGCTTTCAACGTTAGCTTCTGAAATCTTTTAAAAAATATACAAAATTTTTCCGAATGACCGGGTATTGAAACCATTCAGGAAATCAAACGTATGACCTACAGGACGGATTTTTACACATCAGGAAAAGACACGGGATCCAGGCAAAGAGAGGAGCTGTCATATGAAACATTCACGAAAAGAATGGAAGGGCTTTCGCAGTTTTGTTTTGCAAAAAATGAAGGAATGGAACGTGCCCGGAGCGGCGATCGCGGTGGTAAAGGACGATGAGGTCATCATGGCGGAAGGCTTCGGTTTTAAGGACAAGGAACAGAAATTAAAAGTGAACCCTGAGACGGTGTTTGCGATCGGATCGGCGACGAAAGGTTTCACAACCGCCGGTATGGCGATTCTGGCCGATGAGGGAAAAATGGATTGGGATCTGCCGGTCAGGGAATACCTTCCCGAATTCAAGATGCATGACCCGGTTGCGACCGAACGGCTGACTCCGCGGGATTTGGCATGCCACCGTTCAGGCCTGCCGAGGCATGATATGATGTGGTACAATTCCCCCTTTTCCAGGGAAGAGATATTTCAGCGGCTTCGTTATTTGGAGCCGAATCGCGATTTCCGGGCGAAATGGCAATACCAGAATCTGATGTTCATGACGGCGGGCTATTTGACAGGGAGAATCGCCGGAACGACGTGGGAGGATTTTATTCACGAGCGTCTGTTCAAGCCGTTGAATATGAAGTCAAGCAATTTTTCGGTGGAAGACATGCAGAAGCTTCAAGACTATGCGCTTCCGCATCAGGAAAAAAACGAAAAAATTGAAAAAATGCCTTTTCGCAATATTAATGCAATCGGCCCCGCCGGTTCGATCAATTCGAATGTGCTGGATATGGCCAATTGGGTGCGGCTCCATCTCGGCAGCAGCAAATTCAGCGGGATTATATCGGAGGGAAGCCTCAATGAGCTGCATACGCCGTGTATATCATGCGACCAAATGTTCAAAGAGAATGAGTTTCCGATGGCAGGCTATAGCCTCGGCTGGTTTGTCGAGCCTTACCGGGGACATCATATGATTCACCACGGGGGAAATATCGATGGCTTTTCATCGCTGGTATGCTTCATGCCTTACGAAAACATCGGCGCCGTCATCCTGACGAATTTAAACGGCAGCGTGCTTCCGAATTTGCTTGCCTACAATATCTTTGACCGATTGCTCGGCCTTGATGAAATCGACTGGAGCGGCAGACTGAAAGGCGAGACGGAAAAGATCAAGAAAGCGGCCTTGGGAGTGGACCGGTCCGCCGATATCAGCAGAATCGAAGGAACGGAGCCTTCGCATGCTCTTGAGGACTATGCCGGAATTTATGAGCATCCGGGCTACGGAGAATTGAAAATAGAGCTTAAGGACGGAGCATTGCAAGCACTGTACAATTCGTTTGTCATGCCTTTGCAGCATTACCATTACGATACATTCGAAATGAAACTGGAACTTACCGGGGCGACGATGCTGTCTTCGTTTGACGCCGATTTGCACGGATATATCAGCAGCTTTTCTGTACCGTTTGAAATGGCGGAAGGTGCGAAGGAAATTGAATTTATCAGAAAGCCTGATCAGCAATTGTCCGATCCCGAATTTCTCGAATCGCTCACCGGGAAATATACGCTGGAAGACGGGACAGAACTGGCCGTTTCCCTTAGAGGCGCGAAGACTCTCTGGGTTTCGCTGCCCGGACAGCCTGATTACGAGCTTGTTCCATACCGCGAGATGACATTTCAAATCAAAAATCTCCAGGGATTCAGCGTGCGCTTTGAAGCCGACGATTCCGGACAGGTGAAGGGCCTTCGGTTTATACAACCGAACGGCGACTTCCCTGCTGTCCGGAAATAGCGGCAGACACGTTTCGATTTATTTCCCGAGAAATATACACGAGACGCTAACTTGGCTCTCCTGCGGCTTCTAATAATAAGTCTGCGAGATGGACGGCTCTCACCTCGTTTCCAAGGCCTTCCCGTTCAATGCCTAGCTTCATTTGCAGCAGGCAGCCGGGATTTGCGGTGACGATCGTTGCCGCTTTGGTCGCTTTTGCCGCCTCCATTTTGGCGTCAAGAATTTTCATCGACATAACTGATTCGACAATATTGTAAATTCCAGCTGAGCCGCAGCAGCTTTCCGCATGTTTCATTTCCCTATATTCAGCGCCTTTGATGCCGCGGAGAAGCTTTCTTGGTTCAGCGGAAGTTTTCATCACATTCCGCAAATGGCATGAGTCTTGATATGTCACGATTTGGCTCGGAAGCTCGAGGGGGTTTTGCCCGAAATCCAGTTCCAGAAGGACGGAGGAAAAATCCCTCAGCTTTTGTGAAAAAACCTTTGCCCGTTCCCGCCACTCCGGCTCATCCCTTAGGAGATGCTCATACTCTTTTAAAAACGCCCCGCAGCCTCCCGCATTTGTTACGATATAATCTGCGTTTATATTCTCGAACGCCCGGATGTTCCGTTTGGCCAACCCGACGGCCTGCTCCTTCTCACCGCTGTGCCCGTGAAGGGCGCCGCAGCATGCCTGCTGCTCGGGAATGACGATCTCGCATCCCGACAGCCGGAGGAGCTTAATGGTCGCCATATTTGTATCTAAAAACAACGTATCCATCAGACAGCCTGAGAAAAAAGCGGCCCGTTTCCTGCGCTTGCCGATCGGCGGAAGGAGGTTCGGGCGGCTCTTCAGCCGCTTCAGATCCGGCACTTTAGGCAGAACGCTTTCCATTTTTGCGAGGTGATCGGGCAGCATCCGCAGCATTCCTGATTTCCGAACCGCACTCTGCAGCCCTGAACGCTGATAGATGCCGAGCATCCCGGTCAGCGCCCGAACGCGGTTTTGGTGCGGGAAAAGCCCTTTAAAAACTGCATTGCGAAGCATCCTTGCCGGAAGACGGTGTTTTTTATTTTGCTGAATGATGTCCCTCGCCTCTTCTAATAGGCGGCCGTAGTTGACGCCTGAGGGACATACGGGTTCACATGCCCGGCAGCCGAGGCAAAGCTCAAGGGAACGTTCGACATCTTCGTCAGGTTCAATGACTCCATCTGCGACGGCTTTCATTAAGGCGATGCGCCCGCGGGGAGAATGGCTTTCCTGAAAGCCTGATTCTATGTAGGTCGGGCAGGAAGGCAGACAAAATCCGCAGCGCATGCAGTTCAGCAGCTCTTCTTCATCCATCCGCTCGTGAAACTGCTGCTGAATGGCCTTTTTTTCTTTTGATGTCGTCATTTTGACACCACCACCCGTTTGCGGGAATCTTTTGCGAAAACCTTGCCCGGATTCATAATGTTGTTCGGATCAAAAGCTTGCTTCACTGCTCTCATTGCATTCACTCCCGCTTCGCCGAGTTTAAGTTCGAGATAAGGGGCTTTCATTTCGCCGACGCCGTGCTCGCCGGTAATCGTGCCGCCAAGCTCAACGGCTTTTTTGAAAATGTCGGCAAAGGCCCGTTCGACCCGTTCCATTTCCTCTGTGTTCCGCACATCTGTCGTGCATGTCGGATGAAGGTTTCCGTCTCCCGCATGGCCGAACGTGCAAATGGTAAGATCATATTGTTCGGCAATGCGGTTGATCGCTTTCACCATGGCGGCAATGGCTGACCGGGGAACCGTGGCATCTTCCAGGATGGTGGTCGGCTTTAAGCGGGCCAAGGCGGAAAGCGCAGCGCGCCGGGCGTTGCGGAGGTCTTCAGCTTCCGCTTCTGTTTTCGCCGTTTGCACGGATACGGCGTTCCCCTTTTTGCAAATCTCTTCAATAATGCTGATGTCACGGCTGACGGTTTCTTCTGCGCCGTCCTGTTCGATCAGAAGGACGGCTTTGGCGTGAACCGGAAGGCCGATTTTGGCGAAGTCTTCGATGACCTGAAGAGTAGGCTGATCAAGAAATTCTAGTGTTGTCGGAATGATTTTGCAGGCGACGATGTTGGATACGGTCTTGGCTGCGGAATCGATATCTTCATAGAGGGCGAGGACGGTTTTCTTTGTTTCAGGAGCCGGGATTAATTTCAGTGTCGCTTCGGTGATGATGCCCAATGTCCCTTCAGAGCCGACAAACAGGCGCGTCAGGTCATAGCCGGCAACGTCTTTTGCGAGCTTTCCGCCGGTGCGGATGATATCGCCGTTTGCCAGCACTATTTCTAAAGCCATGACATAATCGCGGGTCACTCCATATTTCAGGCCGCGCAGCCCCCCTGAGTTTTCGTTGATATTTCCGCCGATCGTCGAAATCTTCATTGAGCTCGGGTCAGGCGGATAAAACAAGCCTTTTTCTTCTGCTGCTTGTATCAAGTCAAGAGTAATCACACCGGGCTGGACGGTCATGGTCAGATTTTCTTCATCGATTTCCAGGATCTGATTCATATGCTTGAACAAGAGGACAATCCCGCCTTCGGTCGGGCATGTGCCTGCGCAGAGATTGGTACCGGAGCCGCGCGGCACAACCGGAATGCGGTGGGTGTTGCAAAGCTTCAAAATGCGCGACACTTCATCGGTGCAGCGCGGTGCGACGACCGCATCAGGCATTGATTGGTATTGCGGCGTCGCATCATAGGAATAGACAAGGCGTCCTGCATTCGAATCATCATAGTTTTCCGGGCCGACGATGTTCATCAATTGCGATTTGATTTGTGCAGATATCATCAGTCATCACATCCTTTACCAACCATTATACAAAATGAAACGCTTTCAAAACATCGCTCTTTTATACTTCCAAACTGAAAAAACCCGTTCCATGAGGAAACGGGTTGTGTAATGGTGTTACTGTGCGCTGTTTTTCCAGCTTGTGAAATTATCAAATACTTCTTTCGTAATGCGGGTGCCTCTGTTGTAAGAGGACCCTCCGTATACGCCGTTCGTATGAACCGCCAGCGAGCATGGGCCGCTGCAGTTTGTCCTTGAACTGCTTTTCTCATATACCGGAGAACCGCTTTGACCTCCGTATGTGTCGATCGCATATTGCAGTTTATACGTTTCTGAAAGAGCGATCGTTCCGGACATTTGCCATTGGGTGCCTGTTGTTTTGTCTCCGGGATATCCGCTTATGGTCACGTTTGCCCCTGCAAGCGATGAAGCGGTGTATGAATATCCGAAATAGCCGACGGTATTGCCGATCGGCTGGCTGAGCTCGATCGCTGCGTAGTCATAATTGGAATTTCCGCTCTGCCAACCCGACGGGATGAAATAGCGGGTCGATGTAACAGATCCGTAAGGGTAAGCTGAACCGTTGCGTCCCGGAGAAACGGTGGCGGTTCCCGCGAATGATCGGCTTGCCGTGTCATAGACGCAGTGCCCGGCCGTTGCTACCGTTTTCGGTCCGATCAGCCAGCCTGTGCATGAGCCGATGCTGCTTGAAATATGGACGATTGCTCTGTATGGGAAGGCCGTTGTATCAGTCACCCTTGTCCGTTCATCTGAGCCGATTACCGATTTAGGGCTGTAAGGCGGGCCGGCGGGCGATTCTTTTTTCGGTTTGGCCTGGACGGAGCCGCCTGGTGTTCCGGTTCCTTTGAAGGCTTTCGAATAGGCGCCGTTATTGTCAATTTTTATGTTGGGATCATAGGTGGAGCCGGGCTTGTACGAAGGGTCGCTGGAGACTGGGCTATGCGGCGATGATGCAGCTTGTGCAGAGTAAATGCCCGAAGAAAAAATAGAAATTCCAATGAGTCCGGCAATGAAAACGCGTGAAACACCATTTTTCGCCATCAAAACATCACTTCCTTATTTTATTTTCAAGTAAGATATTAGCAAAATAATTCTGAATCTTCCATATTTTAAAGAAAGATCATGCTAAAGATCCATTTTCGTTTTTATAACGGTCATGCAGGGTAATAGAATGGTAGAAAACGAGAAGACATGCAAGGAGGGCTTTAGCGTGTACAATGATTTGAAAGGGAAAACGGCAATCGTCACAGGCTCCTCAAAAGGAATCGGAAAAGCGATTGCAGAACGGTTTGGGAAAGAAAAGATGAATGTGATTATTAATTATCACAGCGATCCCGCCGGTGCTATGGAAACCGTTGATCATATTAAACAAAGCGGAGGAAACGCTCATGCGGTTGGCGCTGATGTCTCAAAGGAGGAGGGCGTGAAGGCGCTTCTTGAAGCTGCTGTTCAACATTTCGGCACGATTGATGTCATGGTGAATAATTCGGGATTCAACGGCAAAAACGCACTCCCGCACGAACTAAGTCTTGACGATTGGAAAAAGGTGATCGACGTCAATTTAACAGGTGCATTTCTCGGCGCTAAAGAAGCGATTCGATACATGCTGGAGCACGGCAAAAAGGGAAGCATACTCAATATATCCAGCGTTCATCAGCAAATTCCGAGACCGACAAACGTTCAATATTCGGCTTCCAAAGGCGGAATGAAGCTGCTGACTGAAACGCTGGCCATCAACTATGCCGAAAAGGGCATCCGCATCAACGCCATCGCTCCGGGAACGATCGCAACCGAAAGCAATGACGATCTGGAGGGAAGCCATAAAGCGGCACAGTTAAGGAAGATTCCGATGAATGCATTTGGAACACCTGAACAAGTCGCCCAAGCGGCGGCATGGATCGTTTCGGATGAGGCGTCTTACGTCACCGGCGCGACATTGTTTGTTGACGGCGGCATGACGCTGTATCCTTCGCAATTGGAGTAGGACTTTTTTCGAAAACCGGAAACCGGGTTTTGATATTCTATTGGAACATGAGAGAATAAACCCGGTACAGCGTTTTCGAAGGGAGAGATTTTCATGGTGGAGGAACTGAAGAAAAACATTAGCAGACTAACCGAACAGGAAGCGAAAAGCATTTTGCTGAACATGCTGATAACGATTGAAATGCAGCAGGATGGGGGCGTTCCAAAAGACGAGTTTTGTGAACGGATGATCGATTTTTTTGATGAATTCAAGAAAAGAGGGGATCAGCCGCCAAGAAAGCATGATGTTCAAGCCATTCACATCGTGTTTGGCCTTTCTGTTGCCGGCAGCTTAAAAATGGCGCTCAAACAAGCCGGGAAAGCCGATCAAGAAGACATCATCGCCTTCCCCGGCATATTGTCAATCGGTCCGCTTTCCCGGCTTGAAACAAAAGAAGGCCGAATGAAGCGCTATGAATGGATGAAAGAGCACTTCAACGATTATGATGATGAATTGAAAGAACAATATAACCGCTTTGAAGAGGAAATATATCGACTGGACGGCATTCAGGAGCATGTTCCCGTCATTATCTGGGCGGGAGATAATGCCCATGAGCAAACCGGGCTCAGGTTTGCGCTCAAATTATTGCATCACAAAACAAACGATATATTTCACCTCAATACATCTTCAAAGGGTGCTATCGTTTATAGGCATTCAGGCGAAATCCTCCCTGACAAACTCGGAGTTTTGTATGAAAAAAGAGCCTTCAAATCCCGGATGTCTCAAGGCGGGAAGCTTCGTTATCTTATGGAATGGGAAGAACTTTCAGGAAGTAAAAACGTATTAAGAACGTGGAAAAATAAAAAAATCAAAAGTGAAGAAGAGAACTTTTTCGATGCGTTGATTATTGATAGAGCAACAAAGCTCCAGAATCGCCATTCAAAAAAGGATTTTATCATTTGTACGAGGGTCGTTGGGGAGGTTCTCGGCCATCTGGATGAATACATCGGCGATGAATTTATCGAATATCGAATCCGGGAGCTGATTTATAAAGGGGTATTTGAGATAAAAGGGGTACCTAAAGCGATGAGATATTACAGTGTCAGACTGGCATCATTCATCTGAATATCAATCAAATCCAATTTTTTGAAACTATTAAAAGGCCCTTTCGTATAAATAATTGCGAAAAATAAAAGGAAAGGGAGATTGGATTTGAACGGTCAACAGTTAAAGCAAAAAGCTCATCATATCGGTGCTGTCCCTGAAAACTATCGGCTCATGGTCGAAGAGTGCTGTGAAGAAGAACAAGGCCGGGCTTTTTATGTTTGGGAGGATGCGGACAATCAAGATAAAGGCATTACAGTAGAATTGGATCAAGAAGGAAGGCTGATCAGTCTGACGAAAGAAGACGCTTCATTTAAAACATACACGGACACGCTTCCGGACGAACGCCTGCGGCAAAAGGCCCTGCAATTTGTCGAACGCCATTATCCACATGCAGCGGAAGCGTTTGTTTTTCAGGAGAAGAAAGTGACAGAAGACACTGTTCAATATTCATATGCCCAGACCGTTCTCGATCTTCCGCTGCCGCAAACGGGCTTTTCCGTGACGGTCGGAAGAAACGGAGAAGTAAAGAGATTCCGCTATGACGGCGGGACAGATTCGTTTGCTGTTCCAAAGCAGATCGTTGATAAGGAAACGGTGATCTCCCGTTATCTTGAGAGCGTTGAATTGAATCTTGCCATCGAAAAGATTCATCAGAATTTGTACAAGGGGGGAGACGATCGGCCGCATCTTGTTTATGAGGCGGATTTGCCGTTTTTGAGCCATCCTGCCGATTCGGCAGAGGAAATTGAAATGTTGCAAGTCTCAATGGATGGAGAAGAGACGGAAACAATACCGCTCCCTTTATTGCCTGAAGCTGAGCGTGACGCAGATATCAATGAAATGATCGGCTTCAGCTCTTCTCTTCGGAAAATTCGCGAAATCGATTTTGGAGATTCGATTGTAACCGTATGGCGTGAAGGAGGCGATCCTGAACCAACAGACTTTACCATGGCAGGCTTTTTCAAAGAGCGCAATCAAAATACGCTGAAAATCAAGAAAGATAAACAATCGGGAAAACTGAAGGGAATGTTCTCTTTTATTAAAGCGGAAGGACCTCCTGTTTTGACCGAAGAAGTATGCCTTCAAAGGGCGTTGCAATTTCTCTATCGGCTTTATCCGTGTGCCGGGGAGTTTTTCCGCATGCGCCCTTTGGGGAATGAAGACAACGGACAGAACGCCCATTTTCAATTTGATGTTCAATATGAAGGAATGCCATTAAGAGCGGAATTTGCAAACATTATCATCAACCGCGCGAACGGTCGCGTCATCGGGTTTTTCGGGCCCGAAATCGAACCGGAAACACTGAAAGAGATGAACCCGTCACCCGCTGTTTCAGCTGGAGAAGCAAAAGCTATTTTTGCAGAGGCTTTTGATGTGAAGCTGCAATGGGAGAGAGAATACAAACGGGAAAAAAATGATCATTACAGGCTCGTCTACCGCCCGATATCGCCCGTATTCATCGATGCTCATAACGGAGAAGTTTTTATAGGGAAAATGATTTAAGAAACGGATGATAATTGATTGCATCGACAACTGCGCCCGGCGCAAAAGCCAGGGCGAATGCAAACGCTGCATTCATGCATTTAGAAAAGCCGCCAATTCCTTCTCAGGTATGATCAGATTTCCGCCATAGACCAAATAGGAATGAAATCCCCACTCGCCATATGCCGCCAGATGGCTGCGTTCGGCTGTTTTATGTATCAGCGCCCATACTCCCAAATTACTTTGTGCGTTTGCATCCAGCAGGATCCAGTCGCCGTAGGTATAAACATGAGGAGGATCGAACGAATGAAAAAAATTCAAAGCCCCCGAACCATCGCGGGCGGGGAGGATGGAGCTGATGTTTTTCAGATAAACGGCATGGTGTATGTTGATTTTCACCCATGCCTTTTCTTCATTGCAGTCAATGACATGCTCCAGACTGAATTGGACAAATGCGGACCGATCAATTTCGGAGGGATAGCTGTCCCATCCGTTTAGACTGGAGCGTGCGGGCATGAACAACGTCCAGGACGTTTCGCCAATAGCCAAGTGAAACGGATGGGATGCTTGTATAATCCTTTCCTCCCCGGCAACCGGGGCTTGATCGGATCTAGCCCATATCCCCTCCTCCAAAGAAGGCACATTGCCGGTGAAATCGGACCATTCAATCCCTTCCTCAAAAGCAACCATTTCAAATTGGCTGCTTTCCATTTTCGGTTTCTCAGGCAACTGGTTGCATGCTGGACATTTAAAAGTTACGATGTCTTCGTTCACTTCCATCATTCTCCCCGGTAAAATTCTTCTAATCTGCAAAAAGCCTCCGGTTACTCCTCCCCGGTCGCCACCGGGTTATCAGCGTAACTGATCCAGTCGCTCCAGCTCCCGGCATACAGTTTTACATTCTTAAAGCCCGCTTCCTTTAATCCGAGCACATTCGGACAGGCTGAGACGCCTGATCCGCAATAGACGACGATTTCGCTTTTCGGATTTAATGATGCATAGTGCTGTTTAAGCTTTTCATGGCTCTTCCATTTGCCGTCTTCGCGCAAATTGCCTTTCCAAAAGTAGTTTTTGGCTCCGGGAATGTGGCCGGCCTTATGATCAAGCGGCTCGGATTCCCCCGCATATCTCGCTTTTTCCCGTGCGTCGATCAAGGTCGAACCCGGGCGGCCGATCCGTTCTCTCACCTGTTTTGCATCAAGGAGTTCATCTTCCTGAGGTTTTGGAATAAATTTGCGCGGAACGGGCTTCGGCACCTCTGATGTGATGTCATGCCCTTCTTTTACCCAGTTCGACAAGCCGCCGTCCAATACATAGACGCTTGTGTGGCCGAGATAGCGGAGCTGCCACCAGAAGCGCGCGGCGAACATGCCGCCGTTGTCATCATAGACGACAACGGCCGTCTTGTGATCGATGCCGATATCGCCAAGCATTTTCGCTATTGTTTCAGGCGCCGGCAGGGGATGCCTTCCTCCGTGTGTTCCGGTATCTCCCGATAAATCCCGCTCCAGATCAACGTAAACGGCTCCCGGAAGGTGCCCTTTCAAATACGCTTTTCGGCCCTCTTCAGGCTTTGATAAGTGAAAGCTTACATCGACGATAACCATTCGGTCCGGATCTTCCTTCAGCCGCTTTATGACCCAATCCGGGCTTACGATTGCTGACACGTGCACCACCCCGATTTCAATTTTTTACAATTCTGATTAACAGAAGAATATCCTGATTCCGCACAGGATGTCAAAGATAAGCCGTGAAACGATTTTAATGGTCATCACCTAAATCAAAAAGAATATGATAAAGATGACAGTAAAATGGGGGTGGCAAAATGGCAGTGGTTCAGGCTTCATCTAAAGACGTTACCCTTTTGGCAAGGCTTTTGAGAGCTGAAGCTGAAGGCGAAGGGGTTCGGGGAATGCTTCTTGTCGGAAACGTCGGAATCAACCGCATCAGAGCGAATTGTTCGGATTTTAAGGGGTTGCGAACCATTCGGCAGATGATTTTTCAGCCCCACGCCTTTGAGGCGGTAATACACGGATATTTTTATCAAAGGGCGAGGGACAAAGAAAGGCGCTTGGCCAGAAGGTCTATAAACGGGGAAAGGTACTGGCCCGCAAAATATAGTTTGTGGTACTTCAAGCCGGCGGGTGCATGCCCGGCTCAGTGGTATAACCAGCCGCATGTCGGACGCTATAAATCGCACTGTTTTTATGAGCCGAGAGCAGAAGAGTGCGAAAATGTTTACCGGATGTTTTAAAATCTGAAAATCCCTTTTCAAGCCATTTGAAAAGGGATTTTTGCTTTTTTATAAAAACAGCTCCGCCAGTCTTTCAAAAGACTGCTTTTTATCTTCAAAACGGTAAACGTTCGTCAACACCATCATCTCTTCCGTTTGGTAGCGCTCTGAGAGCTCCAGCAGCTTCTGCTTGACGGTTTTGGGCGAGCCGATCACCATGCGCCCTCGGTTTTTCTCAAGCTTCGCCTTATCGGCGGCCGTATAGGAGGCCGATTTTGCCTCTTCTATGCTTGGAACGCGGCTGTCCAGCCCTTTTTCCACCCGAAGCAGCCAAAGATCCTGGCTTAAACAGAGCTCTTCCGCTTTTTCATCGGTTTCGGCGCAGACGACAAAGACGGCGGCGAGAGAATGGGGTCTGTCAAAGAAAGGGGACGGCTGAAAGCGTTCGTGATAAGTTTTAAAGGCGCCTTCGCCTCTTTCCGGATTGATGAAATGGCCAAATACATATCCCGCGCCCATGCCGGCCGCCAGTTCCGCGCTGTTTTCCCCGAGCCCGAGCAGCCATGGACCTGGAGATGAAGCCGTAAGGGGAGCGGCCTTTATCCCGGCGTACTCATGATCAGAAGGGATGTCATCTGTCAGATAGTAGATCAAATCCCGAAGCTGCCTCGGAAAATCGTGCAGGCTCTTCTTTACTCCGTCTGTCAGCGCGAGACGCGTTTTTGCGGTTCCCCCGGGCGAGCGGCCCAGCCCGAGGTCGATCCGGCCGGGATACAGCGCTTCGAGCTGGCGGAAGGTTTCGGCTACTTTAAACGGGCTGTACTGCGGGAGCAGGACGCCGCCGGAACCGACGCGAATGTTCGAGGTCTTTGCTGCAATATGGGCGATTAAGATCTC
Source organism: Bacillus sp. JJ675 (assembly GCF_036963165.1). Taxonomy (NCBI): domain Bacteria; kingdom Bacillati; phylum Bacillota; class Bacilli; order Caryophanales; family Bacillaceae; genus Bacillus; species Bacillus sp. JJ675. Next base: position 16,724 of record NZ_JBALMR010000070.1, read on the forward strand.
GGGGGCAGTGCTTGCAAGCCCCCTTGTACTGTGATGCTCGGCAAACCAGTATCTTCTGTACCCCCATTCATCAGCCAATCCGGCCAGCTCGGCTGACTGCTTCAGCGCCGTATTCGGATCAGATCCTTTTGACACCGGAACCTGGTCTAAAATGCTGAGATGTAGCATGAGTCTTCGGACTTCCTTTCCTGTAAATTGAACGTCCAAATCGTGTAAAACCAGCATAGAAAATTATCGCTGCAAGGTCAAACAAACGAGCTGTTAACAGAATCAGTCAAAACATGACAGTCTTGAAATAAAAACGAAATATAAATGTAATATAACTTGGCACCTATTGTCGAAAATAGATGTTATAATAACGTCTGTACATCAGTTTGGAAGATTTTTATCATAGGACGTAAGTCTGGAAGATTTATTATTTAACATTTTAATATTTTCTCGAATTTACATAATGAAAAAACAAAAATACATAAAGGAAAGAGGAGTAGAAAGTGAAGAAAAAAGTTTATGCTTTTGGTTTAGCGTCGGTCCTTGGCACCGCCGGTCTATTTACCCCCTTTATGAACGACAATGCGTCAGCGAAAAGCGCATCAGAGCAAAAACAGGAAGTACAAAAAAAGCGTTCTGAAGTTGATTCAAGCATCGACAGCAAAAGACGGGAAATTGCAAAGCTTCAAGAGGAACAGCAAAAGCTTGAACAAAAGATGAAAGAGCTTGATGAAAAAGCGCTTGCTACAAGCAACAAAATCGAAGACAAAGAAGCTGAAAACAAAAAATTGAAAGAAGAAGTGGCCGCACTGAAAAAAGAAATCAAAGAAACGGAAAAAAGAATTGAAGAGCGCTCAAAGGTCATTAAAAAGCGCGTGCGCAGCCTGCAGGAAAGCGGCGGATCGCAAAGCTACATCAACGTTCTTCTCGGCGCGCAAAGCTTTGGCGATTTCATCAGCCGTGCGACTGCTGTTTCAACGATCGTAGATGCGGACAAAGACCTTCTTGATGAACAGGAAAAAGATAAAAACAAGCTTGAAAAAGCAATGTCTGATTTGAATACGAAACTGGACGAGATCCAAAAAACGCTTGCGGATCTGAAAAACCTTAAAAAAGACCTTGATGCACAGCTGAAGGAGCAGGACAACCTATCCAAACAGCTGCAAGCCAAGAAAGATAAAGCCGAATCAGAACTGAACGACCTGAAAAAAGAATCAGGCTCACTCACAAAAGAGGAAGCTGCGCTTGCGAAAAAAATCGCAGATGAAAAAGCAGCAGCTGCAGCCGCCGCCAAAGCTAAGGAAGAGTCAGCGAAAGCCAAAACATCCGAATCTTCATCAGATTCCGGATCAGTCAGCAAATCAAACGGATCTTCTGACAACGGTTCATCATCAAGCAGCAAAGCAAGAAAAAGCTCTTCACGCAGCTATTCTTCAGGTTCAGCTGTAAGCAACAACGGCAGTGCGATTGAAGTCGCGATCAGCACAGGATCAAGCATCGTCGGCCGTTCTCCGTACAAATGGGGAGGCGGACGCACGCAAGCTGATATCGATGCCCGCCGTTTTGACTGCTCATCTTTCGTTCGCTGGGCTTATGCTTCAGCAGGCGTAGAGCTTGGTTTCGGCGGTAACACTGACACGCTTCTCGGCAAAGGCCGCGCTGTCAGCCCGTCTAGCATGAAACGCGGAGACTTGGTTTTCTTCGACACTTATAAAACAAACGGCCATGTGGGAATCTATCTCGGAAACGGCCAATTCCTGAATGACAACAGCTCACGCGGAGTATCCATCGATTCCATGAGCAACCCTTATTGGAGAGCCCATTTCAGCGGAGTCGTAAGACGCGTCGTTGAATAAACAATAAACAAAAACCGCCGTCCTGAAAAGGAACGGCGGTTTTTTGCATTACAGCGGCAAATCGCGCTTTTTAAAGATCAAAATACCGGTCAAAAAAGCGGCTAAGCCGATGACTGAAAGAATAAGGGCGGCTTTCAATGTTTCGGCGCTGTCTCCTGCAATGTCGCCGGGCCTGAATAAAGAAAAGATAGAGAGATTTCTGAGCCATTCCGTCTTTTCGCTAAGCTTACCGATCAGATCCAGGCTGAAAAACAAAAATGTAATCATTCCGGATAGGCTGAGGGCTTTTTTCTCGTCATTTGAAGCGGCCGAAATGAAAAACGAAATGCCGCTGACCGCAAAAAAGAGCAAAAAGCCAAGCAGATTGATGAAAAGGAACCTGGATACATGAAAGTCGTATTCATCCCCGATCATCCATACATATCCGGCCAACCCGGCAATGGTTGTCACGGCCATAATGATAAACAGCCCGGTTGTTAAAACGGCGGCCTGTGTGAAAGCGACCTTTGCCCTTGTTGTCGGTGCTGACAGGATATAAGCCATTGCGCCCTGGTCAACCAGCTTTGCCAAAAGCTTTGTTGACAGCATGACGGCAAAGATCGAAAGGATAATGATAAAGATGAGTCCGTAATATTCCCCTGACATAAAGTCTTCCAGGCTCCCAAGCCCGTTTTCAAACCCGAAGGCGTTCAGAACTCCCTCCGGCATTGAGTTGATCATGTTCTCAAAATCCCCGGTATTTTTTGCAATGCTTGGATAGATGCCGAGAATCAAAAGGATATAAAACGCCGAACCTGCCGCATAGCTCATGATGCCTTTCACATTCGTTTTCATCATTTGTTTATACAGGGAGAGATTCACTTTGCTGCACCCTTTCTGTCATAGTAGTTCATAAACACTTCTTCAAGGCTTTGCGTCGACACATCAATATGGCGGACGCGATATTTTGCAGCCTCTTTTATAAACCGATCATGATTTCCCAAAACGGCGACCTTAACCCGGTTGCCTTGACGCGATTCGATTTGCAGGCCGGACTCGATGAAAGCCGGGATGTCCGCTTCGTTTTCAAACGTCACTTCAAACACTTTCCTCTGCATGGTCTGCAGCTCGTGAATATCTTTTACGGCGATGAGCCTGCCGTCTTTAATGATCGCGGCCCTGTCGCAGGTTCTTTCAATTTCCGGAAAGCTGTGGGAGGACATTAAAAACGTCGTCCCGTTCGCTTTTTCTTCGAGGACGATGTCAATAAACACTTTTTGCATCAACGGGTCAAGCCCTGATGTCGGTTCATCAAGGATGATCACTTCAGGACTATGCATAAAGGCGGCAACGATCCCCACTTTCTGCTTCATCCCTTTTGACATTTTTCTGATCGGGGTATGCACGTCGAATTGCAGGCGGTCGATCAGCTTATCGCGCTTCGCGGTATCTTTGATCTCCTGCATGTCAGCCATGAAATCGAGAAACGTCTTCCCCGTCATTCCCTCGATAAAAGCGATTTCTCCGGGAAGGTAGCCGATATGGCGCTGAATCTTACCTTGATGCTTCCGCACGTCCATTCCGTTTACCGTGATCTCGCCTTGATCAGGCCGCATAAACCCCATGATATGGCGGATGGTTGTCGACTTTCCGGCGCCGTTCGGGCCCAAAAATCCGAAAACCTCTCCTTTTTGAATGGAAAATGAAACATCAAATATGCCTTTTCCGTTCGGGAATGTTTTGGTCAATCCTTGAACTGTCAGCATTGGAACACCCTCCAAAGTGAAAAAGATGAAATATTTTTAATCATAAATTACATAATTCATTCTACGTTCGGAACAACTGGCGTGTCAATGAAAATTAATGAAATATTTTTATGTTATAATTTCATTATGAGAATATTTACAGCAAGGATGATTGGATGAACGGATTTGAAAAAAGGGCTTCATTGATTAAAGAGAAGATCAAGAAAGCGACATTGGAGCTGTTGAAGACGTGGGAACCGAAGCGAATCCGCATCACGGACATCGCCAAGAAAGCCAATGTTTCGCAGGTAACGATCTACAATTATTTCGGGAGCAAAGAAGCGCTTCTGCATGAGGTATTCAAGGACTATATTGACCAAGCCGTCGACGAGTTTACGGAATACATGAATAAAGATATATCGGTGAAAGAAAAGATTGAACATATCATTTTGCAAAAGAAAGAAGCCAATCGCGAAAAGTTTACGCTCACGATGATCAGAGAGCTGATGATCGAAGACAATGAAATGATGGACTATATTCAAACGCAATATGACGAAAAAATCATTCCGCTTATGCTTCAATTGATAGAAGACGGCCACCGGTCGGGTGCGATCTCTTCTAACATTACCGCGCAAAGCTTTCTTGTGTACATGAACATGATCATTCAACATTCAAAAGAGCTGGGAGAGGCTTTTGAGAAAAACAGCCATTTTACCGAAGAAATGCTGCACCTTTTTTTCTACGGCCTTTGCGGAAGGCCGTAGTGCGTCAGGGTGGAAGGAAAAAGGCGGGGAGATTTGCATAAAGAGTAAACTCTTGCGAATCCCGCGGAACAGTTGTGACTGACGTCACCTGACTTATCGGCGCGAAGTCATTCGGAGGAGTCGGCGGGCCCGCATTAAGAACAGCTATTGATTGCTGCATCAAATGCATCCTCAGGGATATATGTCGTCCCGCCTTTATCTTTGAAAGGGATTTGATGCTCTTTTAAGCAATTTTTGTTTTCCTCTGTGAGAGAGTCCCCCCATTTGACATATTCACCTTTATAGTTCTTTTGACAAGCTGAAAGAATACACGTGATAGAAAGCAGTATGATGAATTTTTTCAACAAAAGGCATCCTTCTTTCTTTGAAAAATCTATTTTCATCTATTATATAAAACATTTGGACATTCAGTGTCATATCTATGAACATCTGAAACAATTCTCCCGCTTTTCCGTATATTTAAGGCAGAGACAAAAAATGAAAGGATTTACTGAAGATGAAGCGTTCCTTTTTCTTTTTGATGTTCAGTGCTTTTTTTCTTATTTCAGGATTTTCTGACGCGGAAAAATCCTTTTCGATTGATAAGGTTGATATTCAGGCATCGGTGAAAGAAAATGGCGATTTGGATGTTGAGGAAGTGTATACATACGATTTTCACGGTTCCTTCAACGGGATGACAAGGTCGTTCACCGAGAAGACGTCCGGCCGCGTGAAAGGGTTTAAAGCGTATCTTTCCGAAAAGCGGGGCGGATCCCGGCCGTTAAAAACAAAGTTTGAAGATGGAACGTATTTCGTGTATGCGGCTTCAAAAGACGAAACGAAAACCGTGCGGTACCACTATACCGTCGAGGAAGCCGCGCAAAAGTTTGAAGATACGTCCGTTTTGTTCCATTCTTTTTATGAAAAGACAAATGAAGATTATCATCATGTGACGATCCGGGTGAAGCTTCCGGATCAGGTGAAGGACTCCGGAATACACGCGTTTTTACGCGAAAAAGGAAAAGGGAAGATCGCGGAGATCAAAGATCGGACTGTCACGTATAAAAGCGCTCTTTATCCGGCGGGGACAAGCTCTGAGCTGAGAATTTACTTCCCGCAGAATGCACTGCCAAAGGCAGTCCGTCATCCGTCTATTGAACCGAATGACGATTTGCTTAAGGAGGAAAGAAACACGGCCATACGCTATGCCAAACATGCCGAGCGAATGGGAAACGCAAACAGGCTGATATGGATTTCTGCGGGGCTCATCGGTTTGGCGCTTGCCGTTCTGGTCATGTTTTCGGTCATAAGAAAGAGGAACCTAAAGCTGGTTCCGGTCGAACAGCTGGAAACGTTCGATCCCGTGCTTGTTGCCTTTTTGTACAGAAAAGGGGCATTCAAAGACCGCGATCTGCTTTCCGGTTTGCTGTCGCTTTACCAGCGGGGGCTTCTCACCATGAAAAGGGTACAAGCGGAAGAAAGGTTTCTCCGCGATAAAAAAGCGCCGAATGAGACGTATCAATTCGATTTTTCCGGAAATAAGGCCGATCTGCCGAAGCCCGATCGGCTGCTCATCGAAAAGCTTTTTGACAAAACGGGAGAAAATGCATATACATTCAGGCTGGACTCGCTCAGCGGACCGACAGAAGAGGAAGTCAAAAAGCGGGAAGACTTGGAAAAGTACGAACGGAAGCGAATCATTCTCCAAAACGTGGTTCAAAAATGGACGGAAAGCGTCAAGCAAGATCCGCTGTACAGAGAGTTCTTTCAAGAAAACCGCTGGCTTAGAATGATTTCGCTTTCCCTCCTTTTCGTGCAGACGGGGCTTTTGCACAATATCCTTTATGCGGATATTGTGCCGCTGATCGGTTTTATGACTGCGTGCATCATCTTCGGTTTTGGCTTGTCGGCCGGCATCGTTCTTGCAAAATCTAAACTGTATTCGATTCTGTTTTTCATCGGGCTGTTTTTCGCATCTGTTTTCACTGAAAGCGCGGACACCATTATGTCCTACGGCGGGTCTATCGTGCTGTCGATCCTGCTGATTGCCATGATCCCTTCCTTAAAAGAAAACAGATGCGCATCTGTATACAGAAGATCGATCCACTATTGGAGAAGTCAGCTGAAAAAAGGCGAACCTTTGAACAGTTTGGAAAAAGAAAAAAGCATGATCTATGCGATTGTTCTCGGGGTCGAGAAACAATTCCAGGCATCGTTCAAGACATCATCAGACACGCTTGACCGCACATCCCCGGTCATCGGCCTGGCTGCAGCCGGCTATCTTCAATACCCGTTTTCAAGCTGGCAGCATACGGCCGCTTATTCAGGCGGCGAAGCTCATGATGCAGGCGGTTCGGCGTCTGACGGCGGCAGCGGAGCAGGAGCTTTTTAAAAGAAAAACGGCGCCACATTGACTAACGCCTGCAGGCTGCAGGCGTTTTCTCATCCCCGGATTCGCTGTTCCGCCGTTTTTGTCCGGCGGGTAACGGGTGTATGGCCGTATGCTTTGGCCAGCCCGAACAGCGGCATGTTGTGATAAAACGTTTCATAGCGGCCTTTTGGGACTGTGTATGTTTCATGATATATGCCGACAGCTCCGGAGGCGGCCGATTTTTGGTAATAATTGCGCCAGGCGGTCATGTGCTTTTCTTCTTTTGCATAGATAGTCAAGGCTTCAAATGAACGCCAGTATTGGATGAGGAAGATCGTCCGGAAATTGATCGATGTTTCCATAGAGAGAAAGCCGGAATCTTTGTTTTTGTAAAGCTCGCGGATCATCGGGGACATGGCGGTAAACACCGGCCACCATTTATGAACGGCGTGCCATTTGTTGATCCGCATGCCGATCACAAATACAACTACTTCGTCATCAGGGTCGGCCGTCATCGGCTTAGTGAAGATCGTTTTTCCCATTTGTCTCATCCTCCCGGTTTGTTAAACGGCTGATTGTCGCTTCACACCACTCGATTCCGGCACGCGTGCTCCGCTTTCCATAATCAAGCGTGAAAAGCCAGTACTCCGAATCGCGCGAATTGTCCTTACACGATATGATCGATTGTTCTATTGCGCGGTATGCGTCATATCGTTCTTTAAGCTTTTGCTGATACTCTCTGACTTTTTCGGCGGTTGACAGCCGGTCTTGCTGTTTGCTGAAAAAAATCTTCAGCAGAAACTCGTTTTTTTCCGCAGCGATTTCTTTGATCGGCTCTTCCAGCCAGGTTTGCAGTGCTTCCTGTCCCTCCTTTGTGATGCGGTACTCTTTTTTATCGGGCTTATTTTCTTGGGCGGATGCTTCAGCCGTCACCCATCCGGTTTCTGTCAGGTGCTTTAGTGAGGGGTAAATTTGGCCGTAGCTGATTTTCCAAAAGTGATTCAAACTCCTGTCGATCATTTGCTTTATGTCATATCCCGTTCGATAGCCGGCCGTGATCAAACCGAGCAGGGCATAAGGCGTATTGTTTTTCCTAGACATGGCTGCCACCTTTCTGTATCTATATGATATATATCTTTTAGATATATTTTAATGAAGTCTGTTTTCCCTTGCAATGGTTTGGGTTTAAAAGATTATAAAAAAAGTGAAACCTTCACTTGGAGTAGTCCGTATATATGGTTAAGCAGGTTAAATATTGATTCATTAGTCGTATATTTAATGAAAAGATCGAATGATTGTAGTATGATGAAATGAATCACGCTGGCGTGAATGATGTCGTTTCAGCAAATATTTTTCTTACAATTTATGATTCTATGGGGGAGTGAACGGTTTGGCTATTTCTTTAGAGAAAGGTCAGCGGATTGATTTAACAAAAGGAAATGCAGGGCTTTCCAAAATCATGGTCGGCCTTGGCTGGGACCCTGTTTCATCAGGGAGCGGCGGGTTTTTTGGAAAGCTTTTCGGCGGAGGCGCACCGAATGTGGATTGCGATGCCTCTGTATTGATGCTTGAAAATGGAAGAGTCACAGAAAACAAGAATGTCATTTATTTTGGAAATTTGAGAAGCAGATGCGGCAGCATTGAGCATACGGGCGATAATTTGACAGGGGAAGGCAGCGGAGACGATGAGCAAATTATCGTGGATCTTCAAAAGGTTCCCGCTCAAATCAATAAGCTTGTTTTTGTCGTGAACATTTACGATTGTGTCAAACGAAGCCAGCACTTCGGAATGATCGAAAATGCCTTCATCCGCATCGTCAACAGGGCTGACAGCCAAGAGATGGTCAGATACAATCTTAAAGAGGACTATTCTGGGCGGACAAGCCTGATAGCGGGCGAAATTTACCGCGATGGCGGCGAATGGAAGTTCACTGCCGTCGGAGAAGGCACAAACGATACGAGCATAACAGACCTCGTCAAACGCTACGCTTAATCGAAAAAACACAATAAGGAGAGATACAAATGGCAATCTCATTAGCAAAAGGGCAGAAGATCGATTTAACGAAAACGAATCCGGGCCTTTCGAAAGTTGTCGTGGGACTTGGCTGGGACGTCAATAAATACGACGGCGGAGCTGATTTCGACTTGGATTCCAGCGTGTTTTTGCTTGATGCTTCAGGGAAGTGCGCGTCGGAAAAAGATTTTGTTTTTTACAACCAAACCCAAGGCGGCAACGGTTCTGTCATACATACGGGCGACAACCGGACAGGTTTGGGCGAAGGCGACGACGAGCAGGTGAAAATCGACTTGAACGCTGTGCCGGCTAATATCGAACGGATTTCATTCGTCATTACGATCCATGAGGCGGAAGCCCGCAGGCAAAATTTCGGACAGGTGTCAAACGCATATGTCCGCGTGCTGAATGAAGAGACAAACGAAGAACTGATCCGTTATGATCTGGCTGAGGATTTCTCCATTGAAACGGCGCTGATCACCGGTGAGCTTTACCGCCACGGCGGAGAGTGGAAATTTTCTGCGATCGGTTCCGGATACCAGGGCGGACTGGCGCGGATTGCCACAGATTTTGGCTTGCAAGTCGGCTAAATCCGTTTTTGGACAGCGATGCCGCCTCCCCGCGGCATGACATTTTGTAAAGGAGGTTCCACCATATGGCTATTCAATTATCAAAAGGACAGCGGATCGACTTAACGAAGACGAATCCGGGCTTGACGAGAGCGCTGATCGGCCTGGGATGGGATACAAACAAATATACGGGCGGAGCTGATTTTGACCTGGACGCTTCCGCTTTCCTCGTGGACGCCGATGATAAATGCGTGAACGACCATGATTTTGTTTTCTACAACAATCTGGAGCACCCGAGCGGAGCCGTTATTCATACGGGCGACAACAGAACGGGGGAAGGGGACGGCGATGACGAGCAAATCATCGTCGATTTTTCCAAAATTCCTGCCCATGTCGAAAAAATCGGCATCACCGTGACGATTCATGATGCAGAAAGCCGCAGCCAAAATTTTGGACAAGTTTCAAACGCTTTTGTGCGGCTTGTCGATGATGCGACAAATGAAGAGCTGCTTCGCTTTGATTTAGGAGAAGACTTTTCGATCGAGACGGCAGTGGTTGTTTGTGAGCTTTACCGCCACGGGGCGGACTGGAAATTCAATGCGATCGGCAGCGGATTTTCGGGCGGATTGGCTTCGCTTTGCCGGAATTACGGCCTGCAAGTCTAGTTTTACAGAGACTGGATCACGATTTTGTGGTTCAGTTTCCCTTTTCAATCATTAGGAGGTAACCAAACGTGGATTTATTCAATCATATTATTTCAATATACGCCTCATTTTTCGACTGGAAAATGTGGGTTGAGGTTTTAAGCGATCCCGTCTCGTGGGGGCTGATCGGTTCACTGGTCGTGCTGGAAGGGCTTTTGTCGGCGGACAACGCACTCGTTCTCGCCGTGATGGTGAAACACCTTCCGGAAAAACAGCGTAAAAAAGCGCTGACTTACGGTTTGGTCGGAGCGTATTTCTTTAGATTTCTGTTTATCGGACTCGGCATGATCCTTATCAAATTCTGGTGGATCAAGCTGCTCGGCGCTGCATACCTGGCATGGCTCGTCATTAAGCACTTCTTTATCGGAGAAGGCGATGATGATGCGAACACCGTTAAAAAAGACGGCTGGATGGTTCGCGTGTTCGGGATGTTCTGGGCTACCGTCATTACTGTAGAATTGATGGACCTTGCTTTCTCGGTCGACAGCATCCTTGCCGCATTTGCGATTTCTGAAAAAGTTTGGGTGCTGTTAATCGGCGGAATGCTCGGCATCTTAATGATGCGGACAGTCGCGAAATTCTTCCTGACACTGATTGATAAAGTGCCTGAGCTTGAAACGACTGCGTTTATTTTAATTGGAATCATCGCTTTGAAAATGGCTGCAAGCGTATGGCACATCGAGATGCCGCACAGCGTATTCTTCATCATTCTGGTTATTGCTTTTGCAGCGACATTTATCATTCACTATATGAACAAACAAAAAGCTGTCAAAGAACAAACGGCCGCTTCAAAGGAAGAATAAAAAGAAAATCGAAGGGGTGGAAGGGTTGTTTCCTGCTCCACTCCTTTTTTTACATAGTCAAACAGCGGCAGGCGTTGTCCTTTAGCTAAAGAAGGTGATCCATTTGCAGTACTTTGATTTTTTATCGGCCTCTCAAAAAGAAAATGTCTTTTTCAAACAGCCTGGCATAGTGACGAAGGACTCCCCGAAACACATACTCGAGTATGCGCTCGGGGCTACGCTTTATGTGCCGGGAAACCGCAGTGACATCGCAGACATGATCATAAAGCGAAAATATCCCGCCCTATGCTCCGTTGTTTTCTGTCTTGAGGATTCGATCGGCGACTGTGAAGTTCTACAGGCTGAAAACAATCTTGTCAGCCAAGCCGACATCATTTATCAGGCTCAAAAATTGCGGCACATAGATCCCGATGTGCTTCCGCTGATGTTCATCCGCGTGCGTGAGCCTGAACAAATGCTTGAATTAGGCAATAAGCTTGGAAGGGCGCTTCACCTGTTTACCGGGTTTGTATTTCCTAAATTTTCAACGTTCAATGCTGAGCACTATCTTGATACTCTAACTAAATTGTCGAAAGAATCAGGCATTACACTGTACGGAATGCCTATTTTTGAAACCCCGGATTTACTTGCCATGGAAACGAGAAGAAAGGCGCTGGAGGAACTAAAATCGACGCTCGTCTTCTACCAGGATGTCATCCTGAACATACGGATCGGCGCCACCGATCTGTGCGGGTTGTACGGGTTGCGGCGGAAACCGCAGACTACCATTTATGACATTTGGGTCATTGCTGATTTTATTAAAGATATGATCAATTATTTCGGCTTACAGTTTGTCATATCCGGACCCGTCTGGGAGTATTTTGAAGATTCCTCGAAAACGGCCGGCTCTTTTCCGCAGCGGACTTCTGGTTGGGAGGGGCTTACAGACGAAGGTCTCAATCCGTATACGGACGGATTGATCAATGAAACGCTTCTTGACCTGGCCAACGGCATTCACGGCAAAACCGTGATTCACCCGACCCATATAAGAGCTGTGCAAAGCCTGCATGTCATTTCAATCGAAGAGTATTTGGATGCTTTAAGCATAGTCGAAAGCGCCGACGGCACGCGCGGCATTGTGAAAAGCTCTTTTTCCAATAAGATGAACGAAATCAAGCCGCACTTAAGCTGGGCGAAAAAAATACTTTTAAAATCTGAAATATACGGGGTGTATCATGAAAACCGCAGCTACATTGACATCCTTACGGCAGACAAACCGCCGCTTTCAAATCTTGGATCATATGGAAGTTGACCTGTCGGTTGCCGACAATCCGCTGTCTATTCCTCCCGAGGCGCTATTTGAAATGGCGGCCAGGGTCAATAAAAAGAGGGGTTTTTTATTTGTCAGCAAGGTACTCGGCAAGCACATTCCGGCAAGTCCTTTGAAGCCGCTGCTCGCTTCAGGGCTGTTGGCGATCGAGTATGCGGAAAGAACATTCGGCCTGATGACAGATATAAAGGAGGAAGTGATCAAAGGATTTTTGGCAGAGGATCATGAGAGCATGAAAAAGGCCTGCGACCTTCTCAAAAAACAGCGGCTTTCGCTGCCGGTCTCTCCGATTGTCATCGGCTTTGCAGAGACGGCGACTGCTCTCGGCCATGGTGTGTACGACTCTATTGAAGGTGCTTCCTTTATCCATACGACGAGAGAAACGTTAAAAGACGCCGATCCCGTCTTGACGTTTGAAGAAGAGCATTCCCACGCTGTTGATCAGCTCTGCTACACGGAAGAACCTATTTTCTCCGCTGCCGGGAGGCCCGTGGTTCTCGTAGACGATGAACTCACAACCGGCAAGACGGTGCTGAACATCATCAGGGATATTCAGAAAAAGCATCCGCGCAGGGAGTATGCCGTTCTTTCTCTATTAGACTGGCGGTCAAGTGAACATAAAGAAGAATTCAGGAAAGCGGAAGCTGAACTGGGTGTGACCATTTCGACGAGCGCTTTATTATCGGGAGCTGTCGCATTTCAAGGGAAAACGCTTGACCAATCGTTATACGATGATCGGCCGCACGGTGACGAAGAAGACGTCTCTGTCAGCTGGATCGACCTCAGCGATTGCTTCACGGCGCTTCCGCATCTTTCAGAACAAGCAGGGGCTGCTCCATTTGTCAAAGAGACAGGCCGTTTCGGACTTGCTGCAGGCGATAAGCGCGGAGTCGAAGACGCATGTCAAAAAGCGGCCGAACGACTCAATGCCCTGCGAAAAGGAAAGCGCGTGCTGTGCCTGGGAACGGGCGAATTTATGTATCTTCCGATGAAAATCGCGTCTCTTATGGGTGAACACGTTTTCTATCATTCAACGACAAGAAGCCCGATACATCCGTCTGGTGAAGAAGGGTACGCCGTTAAGAACGGCTTCGGCTTTCCAAACCCGGAAAATGAGACTGTGAAGCATTTTATCTATAACCTTCCGAAACGGGGTTATGACGAAGCGTTTGTATTTATCGAAAAATCCGTTTCTGCGCGGTCTTTGCTGCCGATGCTTCGTATTTTCAGCGATCGGCAAATTAACAGTGTCACCGTTGTGACGTTTTCCAAAGGGAGTGATCGTCATGGCTGATGTTGCTGCAAGAATGGGGAGCTATCCCGAGTCGGATGTGACGTTTCTTTTAAAAGACCTGTCAGGCATTTCGATTGAAAAAGGCACGCGTGAAAGGGAAAGCCTGATTCAAGGCGGCACGCATTATTCTGAAATGCTCCCTGCCGAGTATAAACCGACCGAGGAGTACATGAAGCTGTTTTACGCTTCGCTTGAAGAAGGAAAACGCAAAGTGGCGGAGGCCGTCGGGGCTGTCGCTGAACAAATCGTCCAGACGCGGGGGCTGAATACCGTGCTTTGCAGTCTGGCGCGGGCCGGTACGCCAATCGGCGTCCTCATTAAACGCTATATTGAACGTAAATACGAAATCGCTCTTCCCCACTACAGCATCTCGATTATCAGGGACAGGGGAATTGACGAAAACGCCCTGCGCTATATCCTCCGTCATCATCCCGGATATAAGGTTGCATTTATAGACGGCTGGACGGGTAAGGGTGCGATTACAAACGAATTGACGCGTGCAGTAAGAACTTTTAATGAAGCAAACGGCACTGAGCTTTCCGCAGAGCTCGCGGTTCTTGCCGATCCGGGTTATTGTTCATCTTTGTTTGGAACGAGGGAGGATTTCCTCATTCCGAGCGCCTGTTTGAATTCCACCGTATCGGGTCTTGTCAGCAGAACCGTTTTAAACGGGAAATGGATCGGAAAAGAAGATTTTCACGGCGCGAAATATTACGCGGACTTGCGAGAGGAAGATGTCTCAAATCTCTATGTCGACACGATTGCCGCTGAATTTCCCGCCGCTGAAAAACAAGCCGCAGAAACGGCCGCGCGGTTTCTCAAAAAAAGAGAGGAGCCCGATTGGCGCGGCCTGGCAGCAATTAAAAGCATTCAGAACGACTTCGGAATTGATAACACGAATTTCATCAAACCCGGAGTGGGTGAGACGACGAGGGTATTGCTGCGGAGAGTGCCCTGGAAGATCTTAATTCAGCCCGGTTCGAGGCAAAGGCTCAAGCATATCATGCTCCTTGCAGAAGAGAGGGGCGTTCCAATTGAGGAATATACCGATATGTCTTACAGCTGCTGCGGATTGATCCGTCCGGTCGGGAGGGGCAAATGAAAGCTTTTGCAAGCGATTTGGACAGAACATTGATTTATTCAAAAAAAATGATTGAAGCATACGGCGCATCTGCCGGCTATGAACTGATCGAAACCCTCGGCGGCAAAGAGATTTCCTATATATCGGCCGCGACGGCCGCAAATCTGCGCAGGATCAATCAAGGCATGTATTTTATCCCGGTTACGACCCGGACGACAGAACAATATGAGCGAATTGCGTTTTTTCAAAAAGACGTCATTCCTGAATACGCGATTACGACCAATGGAGCCTGCATTTTAAAGAACGGCCGCCCGATTCGGGAATGGTCAAACTTTATCGAAAGCCGGCTTCAATCTTGCACGCCGATCGAAGACATATGTGAGGAAATCGGAAAGCTTCCATTATCGCGATCAGTGGAACGAATCCGGACGGCTCACCATTATTTTGTTTATTTGATTTTGAGCGAAGAAGGTATCAGCGGAATCGACGCCGCTTATGCAAAAGCGTGGGCCGCCGAGAAAGGGTGGCAGGCGTCCCTGCAAGGTAGGAAGCTCTATTTTATCCCGGAGCCGCTGAATAAATGGAAAGCGGTCGATTATTTGAAGTGTGAGCTGAACATCGATAAGGTTTATGCGGCGGGCGATTCGCTGCTCGATTTTGAGCTGATCGCCCAAGCTGACTGCGGTGTTTCGCCCGCTCACGGAGAGGTGCTGCATCACCACCCTGATCTCCATGCGACGGCGCATTGGGGCATGAAGGCGGCGGATGAAATCACAGAGCGCATTGTGAACGAAGAAATCAAACCATATTCTAGGATGATCAGTTATGATTAAAATAATCGATCTTACCAGCCGTGAGATTCTCAGTTCCCAGCAGGCCTGTGAAGAATGGGGAATCGACTCATCAACGCTTCGCAAAAGAGTGCACGATTTCCCCGCAGGAACGATCAGAAAGTTTGGGACGACCTATGCTGTGACACGGGCCGGCATGTGCGCCGTTTTCGGCACAAGCAATGAGCATCTAGCGGAAAAAGGGGGGGAAGCGAAGCACTATGAATCAGCAGGTGAATATTCAAAGGACACCGATCAAAGATGATGAATGGAAACAGGTGATCCATCAGCCGCTTTCAGAAAGAACCCCTTATGAAACAGGCGGCCAATTAACGATCGCCAACGTTGCGGGCCGGATTCTCGGGACGCCGCACGATGAAACAGATTACTATATTGGTTTGCATGAGCTGTACGAATCGCCGGACGTTCACGTTTTAAGCGAGACGCTGGATAAGACGATCGATCAGAAAAGGTTTCAGGCCATCCAGCACATCCATATGATCAACCAGAAGGAAAAAGGGTTGTCGGTCAACCGGTTTGCCGCCTTTCTGGACGGAGAGCAGCTTATTGTGAAACATCCCCATCCCGGGATGCACAGGCATTTGAGAAAAGCTTTTATCGATGTGCTGAAAACTTTTCAGTCTCACCATGAGCAAGGCTTCAATCACCCCGATTTTCGCAGGATTCTTTTGGATCTTGTGAAATGGATGGGGAATCATCTTGAACCTTGGCTGAAAGATGCCGATATTGAGAAAGGAATGCCGCGCGTTATTTGGTACGGAGACGCCACGAAAAGCCAGCTCTATTTTTTATATTATTTGATGCTCATCGGGTGCGATGTACTGATTTTTCATCCGGAAGGAAAGGATCAATTTAACGAGATCGACCCGGATCAAAGGTTCTCTTTTGTATACGCGTATCCGGGAACATCGGCACCTGAACCGTTCCCGACGGAAAAGCCGCAGCGAAAATCAACGGTGGCATACCGGTCGACGAAGGAATTGGACAGCGTGCTCCACAATGAAGAGTCCATGATGTATAAACCTTGGCAATTCAGGGAGCACACGCCGGTCTCCGTGACGC
The DNA here is from genome assembly GCF_036963165.1 of Bacillus sp. JJ675. NCBI lineage: Bacteria > Bacillati > Bacillota > Bacilli > Caryophanales > Bacillaceae > Bacillus > Bacillus sp. JJ675. The sequence continues at coordinate 33,093 of NZ_JBALMR010000070.1, forward strand.
TGAAGACAACATATGATGAGCTGTTTTTAATTGCGAAAGAACGCGCGTTTATCCGGCCGAATTTCCGGGCGGACAATGCAACTGTCGAGATTCCGAATTTGTTTGCGATGATTATGGGCATTACCGCCAATGAAAAAGAATACTGGGACCGGCTGCAGACATTGACCGGGTACAAGGAGTCCCATACGATCAGGCGCTTCCCGTTTACAGAGGAGGTAAAAGCCAATTATCAGTTCCATTACAGCCATGCCCTCGATCAGACGGGGCAAATCGATCCCGTCCGTCTAAAGGAGAGCAATATTTGGCGCTGCAAGCATTTGCCGGAGGGAATTCAGGAAGGCATCGCACAGGCCATTTCGAGATTGTGCAAACACGCAAAGCTCCTGCCGCAAAACGGCGAAAGCGAAGCGGATGTCAAGCTTTATTTGTTCACTCAGGCCGTCAATCTCCCTTCTTCGCTGTTGAACCTGATCCAAACGTTTGACTATGCGCAGACCGTGCCGAAGCTGATTCTGTACCATACCGAACAGACGGGTGCATTATCGCGTTCGGACGCCGCGGCGCTGCTCTTGTTAAACGAAATCGGCATCGATATCATCGTTTATAATCCGCCCGGTTACAAATGTATCGACCATTATATTGAAGACCAGCAGTTTGACACTCATTGGCTTGATGAGATGTCCTTTAATCAGGAATTCAAAGAGCCGTCAATCGTACGGAAGTTCATCAATAAAATTTTCTAACAAGGGGGCCATCCAAATGGCAAATACAACGGAAACAAGCCTCGTTAACATCGACAAAGAAGAAATTTCAATTGAAAAAGCGGAGGATATCCGCGCCAAGCTGCGCCAGGAGCCGGAGGTGCAAAGCCTCGCCCAGCAGATTGACGTCAAAAACCAGGTGGCGCTTTTGGAATTCGGGAAGGAACCGGCACAGGAGATTTCCAAGTTCTCAGACCGCATCCTCTCGATGATGAGAACAAACAGCGTGACAGATTCCGGGGCTATGCTATCGCAGCTCGGAAAAATCATGGACCGCTTTGACAAAAACGATTTTGAAGAACCGAAAGGCCTGCTGTCGAAAATCTTCAAGCGCGGAAACAGCATGATCGAGAAAATCTTTAAAAAATATCAAACGCTTGGCGGTGAAATTGAAAAAATTAACGTCGAGATCTCGAAATATAAGGATGAAATGACAAAGTCGACGATCACGCTCGACGAAATGTATGAGAACAACCTTAATTATTATGTTGAGCTTGAAAAATACGTCGTAGCCGGCCAGATGAAAATCGAAGAATTGAAGCAGCTTATCCCTCAATATGAAGCGCAAGCGGCAAGCGGCAACCAGATGGCGCAGATGGAGCTTGATACGCTGAAGGGCGGCGTTCAGGCGCTGGAAGAACGCGTCTACGACCTGGATATGGCGAGGATGGTCGCCATTCAAACGGCGCCGCAGATTCGTCTGCTTCAGCGCGGAAACACGAAGCTGATCGGAAAAATCAACTCCGCGTTCATCATTACGATTCCGATTTTCAAAAACGGCATCATCCAGGCTGTTACGGCTAAGCGGCAAAAGCTTGTCGCCGATTCAATGAGCGAACTCGACCGCCGTACAAATGAAATGCTGAAGCGCAACGCTGAAAACATTTCAAATCAATCCGTGGAAATCGCGAGAATGTCCGGCAGACCAAGCATTGACATTGAAACGATCGAACAATCGTGGAATACGATTGTCAAAGGAATGCAGGAGACAAAGCAGATTGAAGAAGAAAACAAGCGCCTGCGGGAAGAAGGATCCAAGCGCATTTTGGAGCTTCAGAACAATATGAAAAGGGCCGCGCTGAGTGGATCATGAGAGAAGGAGCCGTCCGTGTAAAGGACGGCTTTTTGTTCTAAGCATCAATCATAAATATTTTCATAAAACGTTAATCGGAAGCAATACTATAATGATGAGGCATGGTAATAGTCAAAACTGGTGAGAATAGGCTCAGTTTAAGCGTTTTGGCCTGTTTGTAACTTCTTGCGTTTTTTATCACTCAAGGAGGATTTATAAGTATATAGGAGGATTTTGGAGTATTTATAGCTTTTATTGACTATGGAAATACCTTATCAGTATAGTTTGTACAATTTAAGCTGAATATGCTGTTTGAATGAAACGGTAAAAACATGTTACGGTTAAAAGGATGCTTTAAAATGGAGGGATAGAATGAGTGTAGAAGATAAAAATATAAAAATTAAAGTCAATAAAGTATCTAAGATTTTCGGGAAGCAGACAAAAAGAGCCGCGCAGATGCTGGCGAATGGAAAAACAAAAAAAGAGATTTTAAAAGCAACCGGTGCGACCGTTGGAGTCAATCAGGCTGACTTTGATGTATACGACGGAGAGATATTTGTCATCATGGGTCTATCAGGAAGCGGAAAATCCACTTTAGTGAGAATGCTGAATCGGTTGATTGAACCGACCGCTGGGGAAATATACATTGATGGTGACATGATAACAAATATGTCAAAGGAACAGCTGCGCGAGGTGCGGCGTAAAAAAATCAGCATGGTCTTTCAAAAGTTTGCTTTATTTCCCCACCGCACGATTCTCCATAATACGGAATACGGTTTGGAACTGCAGGGTGTTGATAAAGAAACGAGAAGGCAAAAAGCGCTTGAATCCCTTCGTCTTGTCGGACTTGAAGGGTATGAGGATCAATTTCCCGACCAATTGAGCGGAGGAATGCAGCAGCGCGTCGGCCTTGCCCGTGCGCTGACAAACGATCCCGATATTTTGCTGATGGACGAAGCGTTCAGCGCGCTTGATCCGCTGATCAGAAAAGATATGCAGGATGAACTGCTCGAGCTTCACGATTCTGTCGGGAAGACGATCATTTTTATTACGCACGATCTTGACGAAGCGCTCAGAATCGGCGACAGAATCGCACTGATGAAAGACGGAAACATCGTGCAGATCGGCACTCCTGAAGAAATCTTAATGAATCCGTCAAACGAATATGTTGAACGTTTCGTAGAAGATGTCGATTTATCGAAAGTGTTAACCGCCGGACATATTATGAAACGGGCCGAAACGGTCCGCATCGACAAAGGTCCGAGGGTTGCGCTGACGCTCATGAAAAACCTGGGGATCTCGTCTATCTATGCCGTAGATAAACATAAACGGCTGTTGGGCGTCATTTCTGCAGAATCCGCCAAAAAAGCGGCCGAAAAAGGAGCCGATTTGGAATCCGTTCTTCAGAAAGAAATGACGACCGTTCATGAAGATACGGTATTGACGGAGATTTTCGAGCTTGTCTCTGATGCCAACATTCCGATTGCCGTAGTGGACGACAAAAACAGAATGAAGGGCATTGTCGTAAGAGGCGCATTGATCGGCGCTCTTGCCGGAGACGACCAATATATCAACTTGCCAAACGAACAAAGCGCATCTGAAGAAGATGTCATCGTTGAGGAGGTGAACTAAGATGAGTGCACTGCCTAGAATTCCATTAGCAGAAATCATTGACCGTTTTGTTGATTGGCTGACCTTAACCTTTGGCGGAGTGTTTGACGGGATCGCCAACGGGCTTGAGAGTATCGTTGACGGCATTGTCATCGGATTGGGAGCCATTCCATCTATTTTGCTTATCGTCATTTTCGCTGCCGTCGCTTGGTTTATCAGTACGCGGGGGATCGCACTTTTCACATTAATCGGTTTTCTTATTATCGATTACCTTGGCTATTGGGACCCTATGCTTCAAACGTTGGCGCTCGTCGTCACATCTGTGGTCATCTCGATCATTGTTGGTGTGCCGGTCGGCATCTGGGCGTCCCAGCAAAATACGGTTCGCCGGATTGTGACGCCGATTTTGGACTTAATGCAGACAATGCCGGCTTTTGTATACCTGCTTCCTGCGATCTTTTTCTTTAATATCGGAGTTGTGCCGGGCGTTGTCGCTTCTGTTATTTTTGCAATGCCGCCGACGATCCGCATGACGGTTCTCGGTATTCAGCAGGTGCCGGAAGATTTGATCGAAGCGACAGAGGCATTCGGCTCTACAACGTCGCAGCGATTGTTTAAAGTGCAGCTGCCGCTCGCCGCAAAAACGATTTTGGCGGGTATCAACCAAAGCATCATGCTGGCGCTGTCAATGGTTGTTATTGCAGCTATGGTCGGGGCGCCGGGCCTCGGAGAAAAAGTATACAGCGCGGTTACACAGCTCAAGACCGGCGTAGGTGTTGAAGCCGGAATCGCAATCGTGATTGTCGCGATTACATTGGATCGCATTACGCAAAATATCCGGGTGAAGAAGACGAGGAGGAATGCCTGATGTTGAAAAAAATCATCGGCATCGGCACTGCCGCCGCTCTGTTCTTCTCGCTTGCGGCCTGTGCTCCAACAGCGGATGAGAATGCTACGGCCGGAGAACAGGTCAATCACAAAATCATCGGGATCGACCCTGGCTCCGGAATCATGGCGCTTACCGATAAGGCGATAAAAGATTACAAGCTCGATGACTGGACGGTCATCAAATCGTCAGGCGCGGCGATGACCGCCACGCTAAAGAAAAAATACGACAGAAAAAAGCCGATCATTATCACGGGCTGGACCCCGCATTGGATGTTCTCGAGATATGATCTGAAATATTTGGACGACCCTAAAAAATCGTACGGTACTGCGGAGCAGATTCATACGATTACCCGCAAAGGCTTTGGAAAAGAACAGCCTAATGCGGCTAAGCTTCTCAGCCAGTTCAAATGGACGGAAGATGACATGGCGGAAGTGATGATTCAAGTAGAAAACGGAACAGATCCGAAAAAAGCGGCGGCCAGCTATGTGAAAAAGCACCGCGATCAGATCGCTGAGTGGACAAAAGGCGTCAAAAAAGTGAAGGGAGACAAAATCAACCTCGCTTATGTCGCATGGGACAGCGAAATTGCCAGCACAAACGTTGTCGGAAAAGTATTCGAGGATTTGGGCTACAATGTGAAATTGACCCAGGTCGAAGCAGGGCCGATGTGGACGGCCATTGCAACCGGCAGCGCGGATGCTTCCCTGTCAGCTTGGCTGCCAAACACCCACAGAGCATACGCGGCTAAGTACAAAGGCAAATATGACGACGTCGGCACAAGCCTGACAGGCGTAAAGATGGGGCTTGTCGTGCCGAAGTATATGGAAAACGTCAACTCCATTGAAGATCTGAAGAAATAAACAAAACCTCTCAGCTCCGGCTGAGAGGTTTTTTTCGTAAACTTAGCCGATGCTGACCTCCATTTCATTTCCGATTTTTTCAAACGTCTTCAGCACCGCTTCGGCTAAAATGTCAGCTCCGGTAAACATGGCGTCCCTGTCAAAGGTCATCATCGGGTGATGAAGGCCGGGTGTAAGGCCGCAGCCGAGCCCGAGCATCGTCGCCTTTAGATGAGGGCGCTTCACAGAATAATAATGAAAATCTTCTCCTCCTGTTGTAACGAGCGGCTTATCGAGGTTCCCTGCGCCGATTACGCTGCTGATCGCCTCTGCCATGATGGCGATCGCCGCTTCGTTTTTAACGGCTGCCGGGAGGCTGTCTTCTTTATGCAGTTCGATGGTTGCTCCGAATGAGTCAGCCACGGCTTGGCAGGCTATTTCTGTTTCCCTCTCAAGGACTTCCATTGCTTCGTTCGTCTGAGCCCTTAGGTCAAGGCTGAAGCTGGCTTTGCCCGGAATGATATT
>NZ_JBALMR010000071.1:0-24790 GCF_036963165.1 Bacillus sp. JJ675
TTAGGGGAGCATATCAATGGTCGGTCCGGCTTTTTTGCCTTCCTGCGCTTTTTTATGCCAGCAATCTGCGAATCGCAAACTGGAGCAAATCCGGCAGCGTTCCGAATGAAAACGGAACATGAAGGCGCTCCGTCCACTTATGGGGATCTTTTCCGACAGGTCCGATATTGATAACAGGTACATAAAGCGTGTTTTCCGCACCGCTTGGAAGAAAATAGCCCTTGTCAAAAAGCGGCATGTTGGCTGTAAAAGCATCGACCGACTGCTTTTGCAGCTGAAGATAGCTTAAATCGGAGAGACCGGGAAAATACTGAATTTCTTCAAACTCGAGACCGTACCGGCTGCCGGCATACTGTGCCACATCGCTGACCGTCTTCCGAATGAGCGGTTCGTCTTTTGAAGAGACGGCCGGATAAAAAGGAGGACTGTAAAACAGGACGATCACCGGTGCGTCTTCTTTGCAAAGCGAGGCCAGTTCAGACACGATTTTTGTTGAAAAATCACGGTCTTCCATCTCTCCCCTGTTTGCTAACGCAAAGTTGAGGATACGCTCCGCTTCCTCTTTTCCGGCTTTTTCTTTCGCCCTGTTCCACAGTTCCTCAAAGGTCAGGACACTGATGTTGCGCTCAATTGGCGTGAAGGCATCAAAACGCTGATAATCACGGGTTTTATATTCAATATTGATTTTAATGTTGACAGCCGCTTTTTTCGCGGTGTCCAGCAGCATGCTGTGCAGCTCTGCCGCAGATCTCTTCATCATCAGAACGTTAAACATCGAAACCGCGGCATGCGGAGTCTGCACGGAGTAGGCTTCCTTCAAATCCTTTTGCATCAGATTGACCGGCGGCGGCGTGACCTCTCCGTCAACCTCCTCGCAATAGCCGACATTCAATTCGAGGAGCCGGTTGATTTCCGACACCATGAGGTTCGCGTTCAAACCGGAAAACGGCTCGCCCACATGAGTCTCAATCCCTTTGCAGAAAAAGCCGGCAAGCGCTTTGCCGATGCTGCCCGAATATACGTACAGCTTCGAATCCCCGGGGTATTTTTCAAACATCGGTTCGCAATTTAAACAGGCTGTAAATTCGAGATCGAACTCCTTTTCCCACGCTTTTAAGGCCGGAACCGCTTCAATCATTCCCTGTGAATTGACTTCTTCATCAGGTACTGAGACCAAAAGAAGATTCCCGTCAAATTCGCCGTTCATCGCCCGTTCAAGCATCGAAAATTGAACCGCAAGGCCCGCTTTCATGTCCATGCTGCCCCTTCCGAACACCCATTCGCCGCTTTCCAAATCCTGTTTTGCCCGATCAGGCAGCAGCTCTTTTTTGGCAGCTAAGGAATCCATCAGTTCAAGCGGTCTGCACGCCAGTTGTTTAAATTCGCCGTAGTCTGCTGTATCTACGACATCAAAATGGCTGAGCAGCAGCACCGTCTTTTTTGCCGCGGGCTTTTGAACGAGCGCCATCACAACATAACGGCCGTCTTTCATCTCATGAAGCTTCACATGTTCGGGATGCTTTTGAAAATAGGAGCGGTCTTTTAGTAAATGGTACATATATTCAGCAAGCGCCACTTCCCCGCCCGTACCTGATATGCTTTCGTATTGAATGAAGGAAATCAGCAGCTGTTTCAATTCTTCCTCGGTCTGCCATGTCACAACGTAGCCCCCTTGATTATGTATTGTGCAACGCGATTTTACAAAAAAACGAATATAACTTCATTTTACTGAAGATTTTATATTTGAAAACAGCTTGAGCAGTTTATATGACGAGAATGGTCATAATTGGTATAATCGATTCGAAAACTTACGGGAGGCGAAAAAAATTGAGTAATCGAAAATTGTTTACACCCTGGAGCTTAAAAGGAGTTACACTAAAAAACCGCATTGTCATGTCACCGATGTGCATGTACTCCTCCCATGAAAAGGATGGAAAGGTTCAGCCTTTTCATATGACCCATTACGTATCCCGCGCTGTCGGACAAGTCGGGCTGATTATGGTCGAAGCAACGGCCGTCACGCCGCAGGGAAGAATTTCCGATCAGGATTTGGGAATTTGGGATGACGCACACGTCGAAGGCCTGGCGGCTTTAACGTCGCAAATTAAGCCTTACGGCAGCAAAACGGCCATTCAATTGGCGCATGCCGGAAGAAAAGCCGAAGTAGAAGGCACGATCTACGGCCCTTCAGCGGTTCCTTTTGACGAAAATTCACGGACGCCCGCCGAAATGACAAAAGAAGACATCAAAGAAACGGTACAGGCTTTCAAAAAAGGCGCTGAGCGGGCAAAAGCAGCCGGCTTTGACATCATCGAAATTCACGGTGCCCACGGCTATTTGATCAACGAATTTTTATCACCGCTTTCCAACCGCCGCGAAGATGAGTACGGCGGATCGCCGGAAAACCGCTACCGCCTGCTCCGCGAAGTGATCGACGCAGTAAAAGAAGTGTGGGACGGTCCTTTATTCGTGCGGGTTTCGGCTTCTGATTATACAGAAAACGGACTCGATGTCTCTGACTATGTCGTGTTTGCCAAATGGATGAAAGAGCAAGGCGTTGACTTGATTGACGTCAGCTCAGGTGCAGTCGTACCCGCTGACATCAAAGTCTTCCCTGGCTACCAAGTAAGCTTTGCCGATACGATCCGTGCTCAAGCCGATATCCAAACAGGTGCGGTCGGATTAATTACAAACGGCTTGCAGGCTGAGGAAATCCTTCAAAACGGAAGGGCCGATTTGATCTTTGTCGCAAGAGAGCTGCTGAGAGATCCATACTGGCCAAAAACGGCTGCAAAACAGCTGAATACAACAATCGAAGGCCCTGTTCAATACGATAGAGCCTGGTAAGTTTCAGAAATCCCCCTCATGTTCGGGGGTATTTCTTTTTTTTTCGAGAAACGTTCCCCCGTATTCATCCGTCTTCCCTAATAGAACACCATATATAGAGAGAGGATGACCTCCATGAGTTCAGATATTGCAGAAAGAACATATACGGTTGAAGGGTGTACGTTTTATACGAAACATAGACAAGGAAAGACAGACGCAACGATTATTTTTGAAGCCGGCTACGGTTTTTCTTCAGATACGTGGGAGCCGATTTTGCCCGATATAGACGAAGAGCTGGGCCTTTTTGTATACGACCGCGCCGGTCTCGGAAAAAGCGGGCCCGCCCGAGAAACAAGAACGGCTGACCAGATAGTGAAGGAATTAAAAGCGCTTCTTCAGGCAGCCGGTGTAAAACCGCCTTATGTCTTCGTCGCTCACTCGTTCGGCGCCGTCATTGCCAGGTTGTTTGCAAGCCGGTACAAAGGCGACATCATCGGCATGGTGCTGCTTGACCCCGCTTGTGAAGACCAGGAGCAAAATGTGCTCCCGCTTTTGCCGAAGGATGCGCAGGACGACTATTTCAGTCAGTTTTCACTCGAGGCTTCCCACGGAGAGTTTATCCAAAGCCTGAATATGCTGAAACAGGAGCAAAAACATTTAGGGGCAGTTCCTTTACTTGTGCTCTCCTCGGGAAAATGCTCGGAATCTTTCAAAAAAGCGCATCATGAATGGCTGAAGCTTCACGGCAGACTGCTTTCTTTATCACGTCAAAGCGGCTGGATTCAGGCCAAAAACAGCTCCCACCTGATCCACCATGATGAACCGCATATCGTCCAGCTTGCGATATATGATGTATGGTATGCCGCCCGAAAGCAGCACAGCTATGCATATCAAACCGCCAACTAAAGAAAAACCAGCAAGCCTTAACGGCCTGCTGGTTTATTTTGTTTCGCGGTGAATCGTGTATTTTTTCAGGCGCGGAGAATATTTTTTCAATTCAAGCCGGTCCGGATTCGTCCGTTTGTTCTTTGTTGTGATATAGTTTCGATCACCTGTTTCGGTGCAAGCAAGCGTGATTTTCACTCTCATATTGATCCTCCTTATAAATCGAAATAATTACGTTTTATTATACAGCATCTTTCATCCGTGTCAACAAAAAGCTTCCCGCGCCTCGTTGGACCGGGAAGCTTTTTGTTATCTCCGCTTCACTTCATATTCGTAAAAATCATAGGCTGCCGTGCTGTTCGGGAAGATTTCCTTCGCTTCGTTTATCAATTCATTCACGCTCTCGCCTTGATACCGTGCGCTGATATGGGTTAAAATCAGCTTCTCCGCCCCGGCTTCTTTCGCCGTTTCAGCAGCTTGTTCAGTCGTGCTGTGGTAATAATCGCCGGCAAGCTCCCGGTCGCCTCCTGCAAATGTCGCTTCATGAACGAGGACATCTGCATTTTCCGCCAGCACCTTCACGTTCTCGCATTTCCTCGTATCACCGGAAATGGCAATAATCCGCCCCTTTTTCGGAGGGCCGATAAAGTCGGAACCATTGACCGTACGGCCGTCTTCCAATGTCACCGTTTCCCCGTTTTTCAGCTTTTGATAAACAGGTCCGGGTGAAATTCCGATCTCTTTTAAAGCCTCTGCATCGAGCGCTCCCTGAACATCCTTCTCCTCCACCCTGTAGCCGAAAGCCGGAATTCCGTGAACAACGCGTTTAGCCATGACGATGAACTGGTCATCCTCGAATACCGTCCCCTCTTCGATCTCTTCAATGACTAAAGGATACGTCAAATGCGTTCCTGTTGCCTCAAGCGCGGTTTCGAGGAATGCTTTGATTCCTTTTGGCCCGTAGACGGTGAGACAGCTTTCCCCGCCTTGAAAAGAGCGGCTGCTGACGAGCCCTGGAAGGCCGTATACATGGTCTCCGTGCAGGTGGGTGATAAAGATTTTTTCGATTTTTCCGGGTTTAATCGATGTATGTAAAATTTGATGCTGTGTGGCTTCCCCGCAATCAAACAGCCAGACAGACCGCCTTTCTTCTAAAAGCTTGAGCGCAATGGACGTAACATTCCGCGTTTTCGCCGGAATGCCTGCTCCCGTTCCTAAAAATAATAATTCCAATGTCGTTCCTCCTGTAACTGATCAAACATGATATATGTACAAGCATACAGGAAGTCTGAAAAAAAAGAAATGGAGGCGTTTATGATATGGTGTAAGGAAAATTTCCCGGCTTTTCGAAAGCAAATGGTCTCAAATGTTTGCTTTAAGGAACTATTAGCTTTAAAATGAAGAAAATAAACTTATGCTTCGAGTAAAGTGAGGTACGTTTAGTTGAAAAAAGAACACATTGAACCAAAAGCTGTAATCGTTATATTTGGCGCAACAGGGGATTTGGCAAAACGAAAGCTTTACCCGTCTATTCACAGGCTTTACGAAAACGGCCAAATCGGCCGCGAATTCGCTGTCGTCGGGGTAGGCAGACGGCCTTGGACAAACGAGGACTTGCGGAGCACCGTCCAGCAATCGATTTCAAAATTTCCGTTAAATGAGAAGGATGTTGAGGAGTTTACGTCCCACTTTTACTATCATCCGTTCGATGTCACAAATCCAGGCTCATACAGAGAGCTGAACGGGCTGATCGAAAAGCTTGAGCATACATATGATATCCCGAATAACCGGATGTTTTATTTGGCGATGGCTCCCGAATTTTTCGGAACGATTGCCAAGTTTTTAAAATCGGAGGGCGTCACATCGACAAACGGCTGGTCCCGGCTCGTCATCGAGAAGCCGTTCGGCCATGATCTGCCGAGTGCAAAAGCGCTCAACCAGGAGATTCGAGAAGCCTTTTCAGAGGATCAAATCTATCGGATCGACCACTATTTAGGAAAGCAGATGGTCCAAAATATCGAGGTTATCCGGTTTGCCAACGCGATATTTGAACCGCTTTGGACAAACCGCTACATCTCCAACATTCAAATCACCTCAAGCGAGGAATTAGGCGTTGAAGACCGCGCAAGGTATTACGAAACGTCGGGCGCCCTTAGGGACATGGTTCAAAACCATATTCTGCAAATGGTCGCATTGCTTGCGATGGAGCCGCCGATCAAGCTGAACACCGAGGAGATCCGCAGTGAAAAGGTCAAGGTGCTCAGAGCGATGCGGCCGATTCAAAAAGACGAAGTCGACCAATATTTTGTCCGCGGTCAATACGACGCCGGCGTCATTGATGATCAGCCGGTTCCCGCCTATCGGGATGAGCAGAACGTTGCGGAAGATTCGAACACGGAAACATTCGTTGCCGGAAAACTTTTGATCGACAACTTCCGCTGGGCCGGAGTACCGTTTTATATCAGGACGGGCAAACGGATGAAGAAAAAATCGACACAGATCGTCGTCCAATTTAAAGACATTCCGATGAATCTGTATTACGGAAACGGCAATACGATGCATCCGAACCTTCTGGTGATTCACATCCAGCCTGATGAAGGGATCACCCTTCACCTAAACGCGAGAAAACTCGGCGGCGGCACATTTGCCCACCCGATCAAGCTGGACTATTGCCACAACTGCGGCGACGGCATCAACACGCCTGAAGCTTACGAAAAGCTGATTCTCGACTGCCTGCACGGTGACGCGACAAACTTTGCCCACTGGGATGAAGTGGCTCTTTCCTGGAGCTTTGTCGACGAGATTTCGCGATACTGGGAAGAGAACAAAACATTGTCACCGAACTATGAAGCGGGCTCAATGGGACCGAAAGCCGCTGACGACCTGCTCGCAAAAGACGGTTTTCATTGGTGGCCGATCTAATATTCATGAAAAACCAGCCTTCAAAGTTCGAAGGCTGGTTTTTTGCGGAATGGATGACCAATACTGCTACTTTCGAATATGGACGCTGGAAAACACAAATTTATCGTAACGGTGCCGCGCAAACGAATATTCGAACGGCTCCCCGGTATTTAAAAAAGCGACCTGTTCGACTTCAAGCACCGGGTCGTCACTGGCGCACTCCAAATACTTTCTGTCCAGCTCGTTCGATTTATCGGCCCTGATTTTCCGGTGGGAGCCGGCGATGGTCAGTTTCAGCGTTTCGGTAATATGCCGATAAACTGAGCCGTGCAGCACCTCTTCATTCAATTCCGAAATCAGGTTTGAAGGCATATACGTTTCCTCAATAACATACGGTTCGCCTTCCACTTTCCGCAGCCGGATGATATGGTATACCGGAACGCTTTTTTCGATGGATAATTGCTTTGCCACTTCATCTTCCGGAAATTCGACATCGAATTGAATGACGGTGCTTTCGATTTGTTTGTTGGCGAGAAGTTTTGTCAAGCCGAGGTTTTCGCGATCCGTCACACTGACGGGAAGGTCTTGAATGGACGATTTGATGATGAAGGTGCCGTGTCCCCGTTTGCGGTACAGCATGCCTTCTGACACGAGGATGTCGAGCGCTCTTTTCATCGTCATTCTGCTGCAGGAAAATTCTCTGGCAAGGGACAGCTCGTCAGGTATCGGCTGATCGTCCGGGTAATATCCTTCCCGGATTCTTTTCCTCATTTCATTTGAAATATATTCGTATTTTCTCATGTTTTAACCACCAGTACTAAGGATTCTGTTTGATATGAAGCGCCTTCTTTATCATTATATCGATTTCCTCAGGGAAATAAAAAGATGGCCGAAAAGACCATCTCCTTTATATTCGTTTTGCCTCCAAAACCCTTAGCAGCCGAATGCTAAAAACCGCCCATCTCTGTCATGCGTTTGAACCAGTATCCGCTTTTTTTAATCGTCCGTTCGCCGTTTTTGTCAAGGTTGACTGATACAAAGCCGTAGCGGTTTTTATAAGCGTTCGTCCATGACCAGTTGTCCATAAAGGTCCACAGGTGATATCCCTTTACATTTGAACCTTCCTGAATGGCCTGGTGAACCCATTTTAAGTGATCTTTTATAAATTCAATCCGGTAGTCATCATGAATCATTCCGTCTTCGCCGCGGAAGCGTTCCTCCCCTTCGACACCCATGCCGTTCTCCGAAACAAAGCATTCAATATTGCCGTAATTGTCTTTGAGATTCATCAAAATATCATATATGCCTTTTTCATAGATTTCCCATCCGCGGTGGCGGTTCATTTTTCTGCCCGGCATTTCATAATGGTCAAAGAAGCGCTCAGGCGTAAAAGGCGCGTTCGGATTTGGCAGATGTTCCTTCGCCTTCACCCGTCTCGGCTGATAATAGTTGATCCCGAGCAAATCAACCGTATTGGCTTTGATCAGCTCTAAATCGCCGGGCTTCACGTCGGGAAGGAAGCCATCCTCTTTTAATATATCAATTAAAAGTGAAGGAAACTCTCCTTTAACCGCAGGATCGAGAAATGATCGATTAAAGAAGGCGTCTGCTATTTCAGATGCTTTCACATCCTCGGGATGCCGGCTTCGCGGATAAGACGGCGTTACATTCAGGATGATGCCGATTTTTCCGTCTCCGCCGAGCCTGCGGTAAGCCTCAACCGCTTTGGCATTCGATAAAATCTCATGATAGGCGACCTGAACCGCTTTTTGAAAATCGATTTCGTTAGGATAATGAAAATCGTATAGATAGCCGCCTTCCACCGGAACAATCGGCTCATTATGCGTAAACCATGTCTTGACCCGGTCTCCGTACAGACGGAAGCAGGTTTCCGCATAGGAGACGAAATGGCTGACGACTTCCCGGTTTTCCCAGCCGCCGATGTCCTGAAGGGCGAGCGGCATGTCGAAATGGTAAAGGTTGACGAAAGGCTCGATCCCCGCCGCTGTCAGTTCATCGATTACGTTATGATAAAAGGAAGCGCCTTCCTGATTTAATTCGCCTTTTCCCTCGGGAAAAAGCCTTGACCAAGAAATCGAAAAACGGAACGAATGGTGTCCAAGCTCCTTCATCAGCTGGATGTCTTCTTTATACGTCTCATAAAAACGCGATGTCTCCTGAGGACCCACACCGTCAAAAAAGCGGTTCGGCTCTGCTTCGTACCAGTGATCCCAAATGTTCTTCCCTTTTCCTCCTTCATCCGCCGCCCCTTCAATTTGGGTGGCGGAGGCTGCCGATCCCCACCAAAAGCCTTTTGGAAAACGGTATTGGACCGGCTCTGTTTTTGCTTCTGTCTTTGACATGTGATCAATCTCCTTTTACAATCCTATCGTCTTGTTTTGATCGGGAACGTTGATTTCCTGTTCTTTCTTCAGATTCATGCGGTCGATGAATTTGAGGAACGGAAACCATATCGCAAAGACGACGGCTAAATTGACGATTTGCAGGATGCCGCCTGCAAGGGAATTGGTCGCCATCATGCCGCTGATAAAAATCGGGACCGTCCAAGGAATCGTAACGCCTGTAGGCGGAGGTACAAGGCCCGAGGCCATGGCAAAATACGTAATCAGCGTGACGACCATCGGTGATACGACCCACGGAATGATAATCAGCGGATTCATGACGATCGGCAGCCCGAAAATAATCGGCTCATTGACGTTGAATATCCCCGGAGCTGCTCCGAGCTTAGCCACCTGCTTCATCTGCTTGCTTCTCATAAAGAGCAAAATCGCGATGATGACGGCTAAAGTCATGCCGGTTCCGCCCATTCCGACGGTATACACTTCCATAAACTGCTTATTGATAATGTGCGGCACTTCCCCCGTCGCCGTATAACTATTCAAATTTTCCAATGAAAGCGTGTTCCAAATCGGGTCCATGACAGAGTTGATGATGATTTGGCCGTGCAGCCCGAAAAACCAAAGCAGCTGGGTAAAAAATATCGCGATCAAAGTCGGAATAATGCCGCTTCCCAGACCGACAAGCGGAGCCTGAACAAGATTGTAGATCAAATCGTGCATATTCGTGCTGAACGCCTGAGTGATCATGATATTGATAATTAAATAGACCGACAGCGTCATCACGGCCGGAATGAGCGCCGCGAATGATTTTGATACGGCTGGCGGAACGCCTGCAGGCATTTTGATCGTATAATTTTTTTGGACAAAAAATCTGAAAATCTTGGCTGATGTAAACGCGGTGATCATTCCGAGAAACATCCCTTTTGCGCCAAGCCTGTCGACCGGGATGACATTGGCAATCGTTTCTCCGCCTTCACTGTTTAACATAAACGGCGTCAAAACGAGGAAAGATGCCAATGCGACGACTCCCCCGAATACGGCCTCAACCTCATAGCTTTTCGACAGGTAGTAGCCGATGCCGAAGACGACGAAAACGGACATTATGTTAATCGTCGCACTCGGCGCGATGCTTAGGGCAGATTGAAACGCTTCAAGCGCAGATTTGCTCATCATTTTATCGAGGAACGGCAAATTGGTTAATACGACGATGATCGACCCGAAAATCGTAAGCGGAAAAGCCAGCATGAACGCGTCCCTAAGCACGCCTAAATATCTGTTGTTATTGAGCTTTCCGGCAATCGGAACCAAAATATTGCTCAGTTTTTCAAACACGGC
Organism: Bacillus sp. JJ675; assembly: GCF_036963165.1. NCBI lineage: Bacteria > Bacillati > Bacillota > Bacilli > Caryophanales > Bacillaceae > Bacillus > Bacillus sp. JJ675. Next base: position 10,308 of record NZ_JBALMR010000071.1, read on the forward strand.
CTTCTCTCCCCTTCTATTTCTTTGATTCTGACATTTTGTCTTTAAAGATTTCCAGCAGCTCATAAACGAGCTCCTTCATCGACAGCGTCGACATGAAATGGTCCTCAGCATGCATGAGAAGCAGGGAGACATCCTGCTTTTCTCCGCCTGCTTCCTGCTGAACCATTTGGAAATGGATGTCGTGGGACTGCTGCAGATCGTCACCGGCCTGAACGAGCAGCTCATCCGCTTTCTCGATGTTTCCTTCTTTATATTCCCTCAAGGACTGGATGATTTTGCTGCGTGCGTTTCCGCTGTGAAGAATCAGCTGAAAGCAAATTTGCTCATGCGTTAATTCGCCGAATGTTGTTTTTTCCATTACATTCAATCTCCTATCAGGCTTATGGCCTGTTCATACGCTTTTTTTCCGTCCGCCATTCCATAAGCCGCCATATCGATCACATCGACCCGAATTCCATATTTGTCCGCTTCTTTTTGAAGCTCGTTTTTTAAAAAGCTCATCTGCGGCCCGATTAGCACAACATGTGCCTGGTCCATTTCTTTTTTCGCCTGATCCTGTCCGACCGCCCATATTTTCGCCTCGTCTCCGATTGATCTTGCATATTCCTCCATTTTGGTGACGAGAAGGCTGGTCGACATTCCTGAACTGCATGCCAGCAGAATTTTCTTCATGTTTGATCCCCTTTCTTTATTTAAAAGCGCTTTCATTATCTATTATTATATCTTTTTATTTTTAAATGTCTATACATTTAAAAATAAATGTTTGTATTTATTTTGACGAATAAAAAGCCCTCTCATCTGAGAGGGCTTTTGCATCATGTTTACCGCGCTTTTTTTTGAAAGAGGCGGACCGCCTCTTTCGGCACATAGAACGAGCCGTCGCTTTCTACGATCACGCTGTCTAATTCGTATTCTTTGCCTTTGATCCTGATGATGTTTTTGTTGACCGGCATTTCTGCTTTGACGTTTTTGCGCTCTGCGATAACAACCGGATTTGCAGGGTCTTTTTTATCAACTGTGACTCGCGCTCCGGCTTTCTTAAACGCCTGGCGTGCTTCGCTGAAGATGTCGTTTGTCAATCTGTCCAAATTGAAGCCCATCGCTTTCGCCATCGTTTTGGCTATGTCGGTATTCTCGAGAAGCCCCTGCGGTTTTTGGGGTCCGTAGGAATAAAGGAAGACGTCTTCCCCTGTATGGCCTCCTGTCGTAAAGCCGAGGTTCGCCCGGTTTGCCAGCAGCTTAACAAAAACCGAGGCAGCCGCTTTTTTGTCTTTTGCCCCTTTCAGCTGTTCTTTTTCAGATGCCGTTAAATTGTCGAGGCCGTAAAGCTGTGCGGCTTCTTCGATGTTTGATAAATCGTCTTTTAATTTGCCCGTTGCACCCTCAACCGTCATTTTTGCTTTTTTCAAAGGATCGATGTATGCCGACACAGGCGTTGAATCATAGCCTTTCGTCGTATTGCTGTTGCCGATCGATATCCCGCTGTTTCCATGGTCGGTGACGGCGATGACCATCGTATGTTTATCTTTTTCGGCGAATTTCAGCGCCTCTTTGACAGCATGATCAAATGCGAGCACATCGCTTATAATGCCGATCGGATCATTCTGGTGCGCTGCCCAGTCCGGCTTGCTTCCTTCAACAAATAAGAAGAAGCCGTCTTTATCCTTTGATAGCGTCTGAATCGACTTTTTCGTCATCTCGGCAAGCGTCGGCTGCTCGGGATGCGTCGTGCTTCTATCCATGTCATAAGCCAGATCGCGCTGGGAGAAAGCTCCCCAGATTTTTTTCGATTTTGAACGGAGGAGCTCATCCTTCGTTTCAACAAAATCGTATTTTTTATCTTTAATCACGTTCACTAAGTCTTCATTGTCCTTGCGGCTCTTTTCCTTCGTTCCCGGCTGAAGCGATTCCTTTCCTCCCCCGAGGGCGACGTCGATATTTTGGTAAACCTGCTGTTCGCCGAGCACTTCGAAGTTATTGCGGTTCAAATGGTGTGCGGAGTAAGAAGCCGGTGTGGCGTGCTGAATTTCAGATGTGGCGATAATTCCGGTTGCTCTTCCGGTCTGCTTCGCCCCTTCCAATACATTTGCTAATGGCCGGAAATGATCTTTCTCGCTGATGGGTTCTGCGCCCGGCGAATTTACTACTGAAGGCAGCACGCCGACATATGAGGAGTTTGACTTGTGCCCTGTTGCCATCGCCGTTCCTGCCGGTGCTGAATCCGTAATCGCCGATTCTGCTGAATATGTTCTGACCCCGCCGGTGACGATTTTGTCAAGCGCAAGAGGCTCACCTTTATACCAGCGGGCCAAGGTTGTCGCCGTAGAGCTCGTTCCATCCATCACCATCATTATGACGTTTTTGACTTTGCGATCTTCCTTTTTTTTCGCTGTTTCCATCGCTGCACTGCCTGTACCCGCAGAACCTAACGCCACGGCACCCGCCAATGTGATGCCTGCGATCCTGTTTCGTAAAGAACCCATATGTACTCCCTCCATTACTGCTTTATTTCCTGACAAGCCTACACTATCAAACGATTGTAAACAGATTTTATGTTTTCTATTAATCTTATGTTTACTTTTTTGCGTTATGATAAAAGAAGACTTGCCGCCTTCTTTTTGTTTTACCCTTTTCCAGCTTGAAACCCGGGATATTTCGTCATTCCGCCGTCAACATACAGCGTCAGCCCCGTAACATAGCTCGCTTCATCTGACGCAAGCCAGGCGGCGCACGCCGCGACTTCTTCCGGCTTTCCGATATAGCCGATCGGGATCAGTTCGATGACCCCTTTTTTCAATTCCGGATCAGCGAATTTTTCGGCGTTGATCGGCGTGTCGATCGCGCCGGGCCCGATGGCGTTTACACGGATGCCTTTCGGAGCGTATTCGAGAGCGAGCGTTTCTGTAAGCAGTTTGGCTCCCCCTTTGCTTGCCGCATAATGGACGAAGTGAGGCCACGGGATCTGCTGGTGGACGGACGACATATTGATGACCGATCCTTTGATTCCATTATCAAGCATATATTTGAGGGCTTCCCGGCACCCTAAAAACATTCCCGTCAAATTTGTTGAAATGACGCGGTTCCAGTCTTCCAGCGACAAGTCTTCCGAAGGGACTTCGTTTTCAACCCCCGCGTTATTCACCATGATATCAACGGAGCCGAACGAATCAACCGCTTTTTGGATCAGCGCTTTGACGTCTTCTTCTTTTGAGACGTCTCCTCTGAGAGCGACTGCCTTTGAACCGCTTTTTTCAATTTCTTTCACCGTTTCCTCAGGATTTTCTTCTTCTTTAAAATAGTTGATGACGACATTTGCCTTTTCCATACCGAACCGCAATGCCATCGCTTTCCCAAGGCCTGTCCCCGCACCTGTGATCACAACCGTTTTTCCGCTTAGACTCGGATACATGTTATCGATTACCTCCTTAATTTAAAACGCTGTGTGTTGATAGGTTGCCACAGAACAGCTGAAAGAATGCATGAAAAAACCGCAAGCCATAGGCTTGCGGTTTTCGTTTATATACGCTTATTTCATCCACTCAGTATGGAAGATGCCTTCTTTGTCTGTACGCTCATACGTATGGGCACCGAAGTAGTCGCGCTGAGCCTGAATAAGGTTGGCAGGCAGCGTCGCTGTGCGGTAGCTGTCAAAATAAGCGAGTGCGCTTGAGAAGCACGGCACCGGAATTCCTTGTTCAACCGCAAGGGAAATCGTTTTCCGGAGCGCTCCTTGATAGCTTTCCACAATATCTTTGAAGTAAGGGTCGAGCAGGAGATTGTCAAGCTCTGGGTTACGATCATACGCATCTTTGATTTTTTGCAGGAAGGCCGCACGGATGATGCATCCTCCGCGGAAAATCATCGCGATATCGCCGTATTTCAAATCCCAGCCGTATTCTTCTGAAGCGGCTTTCATTTGGGCAAAGCCCTGCGCATAAGAACAGATTTTACTCATGAAGAGGGCTTTTCTGACCGCTTCAATTAATTCTTCTTTGTTTTCAGTTACCGGTTTCGCTTCAGGACCTGTAAGCAGCTTGCTCGCTTTGACGCGCTCTTCTTTCATTGCCGAGATAAAACGGGCAAACACGGATTCCGTAATGATCGGAAGGGGCACGCCAAGGTCGAGCGCGCTTTGGCTTGTCCATTTACCTGTGCCTTTTTGGCCTGCTTTGTCCAAAATCACATCAACAAGCGGTTTGCCTGTTTCTTCGTCTTTTTTCGTAAAAATATCGGCGGTGATCTCGATCAGGTAACTGTCAAGCTCTCCTTTGTTCCACTCTGAGAACACTTCGTGCAGCTCATCAGACGATAAACCGACAAGGTGTTTCAGAATAAAGTAAGACTCGGAAATCAGCTGCATGTCACCGTACTCGATGCCGTTGTGGACCATTTTGACATAATGGCCTGCACCGTCAGGTCCGATATACGTTGTGCAAGGTTCACCGTCAACTTTTGCCGAAATCGCTTCAAGAATCGGTTTGACGAGCTCGTGGGCTTCTTTTTGTCCGCCCGGCATGATAGACGGGCCTTTCAGCGCGCCTTCTTCACCGCCGGAAACGCCTGTGCCGATAAAGTGAATGCCGCTTTCGGCAAGCTCTTGGTTGCGTCTTTGCGTATCTTTATAGTATGTATTTCCGCCGTCGATCAGGATATCGCCTTTTTCAAGATGAGGAAGAAGCGACTGGATCGTAGCGTCCGTCGGCGTTCCCGCTTTGACCATCAAAAGGATTTTGCGAGGTTTTTCAAGAGACTCGACAAACTCTTCAATGCTGAATGTGCCGACGACATTTTTGCCTTTGGCTTCTTCTAAAAACTCCTCCGTTTTCGCGCTTGATCTGTTGTATACAGAAACCGAAAATCCGCGGCTTTCAATATTTAAAGCCAAGTTTTTTCCCATTACCGCTAAACCAACTACACCTATTTGCTGTTTTGCCATGTCTAACGTCCCTTCTAAAGCGCTTTGCATATACTTTTTAATTTGTGTTTGTAAGATGAAAATACCATACTTTGACCCATCTTTTCAAGCTATTGATCCTTTCTCTGTTCCTGGAAAAAATCTTTATTGAAGCTTGTTCCGCTTGTGTTGCTCTCTTTTTTGACGACTCTGACCCCTTTTTTGATGAGATCAGTACCGTACTTTTCGTTCAGCTTGTTCATCAGCTTTTGAATCGGTTCGTCTTTGGCATCCTCCTGAAATGAAAACAAATCGAGCTGTTTGAAGGCTTCATCCCGTCTCACGAGTCCTGTGCCCGTCACGCCGAGCAGCCTGACCGCATTTCCCTGCCAGTGCTGATGAAAAAGCGCTTTAGCTGCGCCGGCAATCTCATCGGCCCGATCTGTCGGGTTTTGAAGAGTCTTGCTCCTTGTGATGTTCGTCCAGTCGGCATAGCGGATCATGATAAAGATTTTCGAAGCCATGACGTCCTTTCGCCTCAGCCTGTCGCTGACCGAGCCGGCCAGTTTGTCAAACAGCCTGCCCAGCTCCTTTTCATCCGTGCTGTCGTGCGGAAGGGTCGACGAATTGCCGACGCTTTTAAATTCGTATATTCTGTCTGGATTGACCTCGCCGTTATCGATTCCGTTCGCCCTTCTTTTCAGCCTCGGGCCGTTGATGCCTAAAAGCCGCTTTAATGCGAATTCATCCGCGGCTGCCAGATCCCCGATCTTTTCGATGTTCAGCGTTCTTAGCTTTTCAGCGGTTTTTTGGCCGATTCCGTACATTTCGCCGATATCCATCGGCCAGAGTACATCAGGCACCTCCCGTTTTCGCAAAATGGTAATGCCGAGCGGTTTTTTCATATCCGATGCCATTTTGGCCAAAAATTTATTCGGCGCAATTCCGATGCTTGACGGAAGCAGAAGTTCCTCCTGCAGACGCTTTTGAATCTCTAAGGCGGTTTCGTACGCTTTTTCCCGATACGGCGTATCAGTAAGATCCATATATCCTTCATCAATCGAGACGGGCTCGACGAGATCGGTGTATTCCCTTAAGACTTCAAACATTTCCTTCGAGGAGCTTCTGTAGCGGCCGAAGTTCGGCGGTTTGACAATCAGGTCCGGACAGATGCGCTTCGCCTCCCAGAGCGGCATGGGCGGTTTTACGCCGCGGGCTCTCGCCTCATAGCTGCAAGTCACGACAATCCCCTTTCTTTCTTTCGCATTGCCGGCGATGGCGAGGGGCTTTCCGCTCAAGGAGGGATCGAATGCCGTTTCAACAGACGCGTAGAAGCTGTTCATATCGATGTGAAAAATGATTCTTCCTTTTTTCAAAACGGCTCCCTCCCTTGCTCTGATTAGACATACGACCGTACATATAGTAAGATGTTATTGAAACGGAAGTGATAATCGTGATTCTCGAATCCTTTAACGATGCTTTTTTTCTGTTTGAGTTTTTCACAATCATTCTGCCCGCGCTGACGGCGATCGGAATCGCCCTTCTGCTCAAGCATTGCAGCACGGGGGAAAATTGGAAAACGAAACGGATTGAAGAATATAAAACGATTCATTTCATTTATCGAATCGATTTTCTCGTTATCCTATATCATCGCATTACCTTATGGATTAGTAAAGTCATTCGCATGAAGGCTTCGTCGAATGATGATGAAGACCATCGTTTCCTTCTTCTTGCCATTTAAATAGCGACAGGGCTCTAAAAAGCCCTCAAATGAAGAAGGAGGAAACACATGTTGAACAAGAAATTAACGCGACTAGTTACGATTGCAATGTTTTTGATGATGACCTTATTTGTAGGAGAGCACGCTTCTGCCGCCGGAACAGCCGCAGCAGACAACGGAAATATATTCCAACATTATATCGTGCTGCCTTTTTCAAATCTGATTAAAGGAATCGCCGGTTTTTTCCACGGTAGCTATGGACTTTCCATTATCGTCGTGACGATCATCGTCCGCTTCCTCGTGATGCCTTTGTTTGCCAATCAATACAAAAAACAGCGGGTCATGCAGGAAAAAATGGCGCTGGTCAAGCCTGAAATGGATGCCATTCAAAGCAAACTGAAAAAGACGAAAGACCCTGTTAAACAAAGGGAAATTCAGCAGGAAATGATGCAGCTCTACCAAAAGCATAACATCAATCCGCTGGCGATGGGCTGTCTGCCGATGCTGATCCAATTTCCGATTTTGATCGGTTTTTATTACGCCATCCGGTCGACGCCTGAAATCGCATCGCACACTTTCCTTTGGTTCAACCTGGGACATTCGGACATCTTCATGTCTTTATGCGCCGGCTTTATGTATTTTATCCAGTTCTACGTATCGCAAAAATTAAACGCCCAAAACGCGGCGCAGTCCAACCCGGCGGCACAGCAGTCGGCAAAAATCATGGGCTTCTTTTTCCCGGTGATGATGACGGTCTTTTCAATCAACGTACCGGCTGCCCTCCCGCTCTACTGGATGACGAGCGGATTGTTCCTGACGGTTCAGAACGTTGTCTTTCATCAAATGTACAAAAAGAATAAAGGAATCGAACCGGCGGGTTCGGCTTCAAAATAAAAAGGTTGCGCCAAATGCGGCGCAGCCTTTTTTGTTGTGTTTATCATCCGGCTGCCGTTTCCTCGCGTTCAAAGCTTTCGGAAATCGCCCCAAAGCCTTCGATTTTTTCCACGATGGCGTCTGGATCTAATTGAATGATCAGTTCGCCGTTCCGTTCGAGAACGCCTGTGAAGCAATCGGCCTGCATGTGAAACGGCTTGATGTCGCCGTCATTGATCGGAATCATCTCTTTTGCATCGGAGACAAGCAAGCCGGCGGGTCCTGTTTGTGATGAAAAAATCAGCAGCTTGCTTTTGTCATCGATCGAAAGCGGCTTATGATGCAGGATGACGCCCGTGTCTATGACCGGAACGATCTCATCCCTGATCCTGGTGATCCCGCGGACTTCGGGAGGAAGCCCGTTGATCTCTTTCAGATGTCCTATCCGTTCAATCCCCAAGATGTGACGGATGTCTGCCCCATAATCTTCCTGATTCACTTGAAAAAGAATGGCATGTTGATTTTCCACGTAAAACCCCTGCCTTTATGATGGATTTGCAACTTCCTCAATAATCGCAATGACCATTTCTGCGGTCTTGACAAGCTCCTCAACCGGCATTTTTTCGTTTTTCGTATGGATCTCTTCATAACCTACGGCAAGGTTGACCGTCGGAATGCCGTGTCCTGCGATGACGTTGGCATCGCTTCCCCCTCCGCTCGTCAGCAGTTTATGCGGGCGTCCGATCTTTTCGGCTGCTTTTTTCGCGACTTCCACTACGAGGTCGCCGTCCTTGTATTTAAAGCCGGGATACATGACTGCAATCTCAACTTCGGCGCGGCCTCCCATTTCAGCGGCTGCCGTTTCAAAAGCCGCTTTCATTTTCTCTGTCTGCTGTTTCATTTTTTCGGGAACGAGCGAGCGGGCTTCGGCTAATATTTCAACCTGGTCGCAGACGATATTTGTTTGGGTTCCGCCTTCAAAGCGGCCGATATTTGCCGTCGTCTCCTCGTCAATGCGGCCGAGCGGCATTTTGGCAATCGCTTTTGATGCGATCGTAATGGCGGAAACGCCTTTTTCCGGTTCTACCCCTGCGTGCGCTGTTTTTCCGAAGATCGACGCTTTTATTTTCGCCTGCGTCGGCGCGGCCACGATGATGTCTCCGACCTTGCCGTCTGAATCAAGGGCATAGCCGTATTTAGCCGTAATGAGCGAACGGTCCAGAGCCTTCGCTCCGACAAGTCCGGATTCTTCGCCGGCGGTAATGATAAATTGGATCGTTCCGTGCGGAATGTTCTTCTCTTTCAGAACTTTGACCGCTTCAAGCATAGCCGCAAGCCCAGCTTTATCATCTGCTCCCAGAATCGTCGTGCCGTCTGTTTTCACGTAGCCGTTTTCAACGACGGGCTTTACACCGTTTCCGGGAACGACGGTATCCATATGTGACGTAAAATAGATGGCATCGGCTTCTTTGGTTCCGTGAAGCGTACATATGAGATTGCCGGCGCCGTGTCCGGTTCTTTCCGCGCTGTCGTCCTCAATGACATCCAGTCCGAGAGCGGTGAATTTTTCTTTCAGCACTTTGCAGATGGCTGCTTCGTGTTTTGTTTCAGAATCGATTTGCACAAGTTCCAGAAACTCTTCCAACAGGCGTTTTTCATTCATGGTAGTTCCCCTCCATTTTTATAGCGGTATGTTTCCGTGTTTTCTTTTCGGCCGGATGTCCCGTTTGCTCTTCAGCATGTCAAATGTCTGAATCAGCCTCTTCCGCGTCTCTTTCGGATCGATGATATCATCGATCATCCCATGCCGGGCCGCCGTAAAGGGACTTGCGGCTTTCATGCACTCCGCGATAAGCCGCTTTCTGTCGGCTTCCTCTGTTTTTTTACCCTTTGCCAGCAGAATATCGGTTGCTTCTTCGGCTCCCATGACTGCGATTTCAGCGTTCGGCCAGGCAAATACGGCATCAGCTCCGAGCGCCTTGCTGTTTAAAGCGACATATGCACCGCCGTATGCTTTTCTTAAAATAACCGTCACCTTCGGAACTGCCGCTTCAGCGAAAGCATAAAGGATTTTGGCGCCGTGCCTGATCACTCCGCCGTGCTCTTCTCGTATTCCCGGAAGGAAACCCGGCACATCCACAAGCGTCAAAATCGGAATTTGAAACGAATCACAAAAACGGATAAATCGGGACATTTTATCAGATGCATCAATATTCAAGCTGCCTGCCAAATACTTCGGCTGGTTGGCGACGATCCCCGTCACCTCTCCTGCAATCCTCGCAAAACCGATCACGGCGTTTTTCGCAAAATGCTGCTGCACCTCAAAAAATGTACCGCTGTCAGCAATTTCGCGAATGATGTTTTTCACGTCATACGGCCGTTGGCCGTCTTCGGGCAATAAGGTTAAGAGATGCGGCCTCATATCATCGTCTTTCACAGGTTTCGGCCCGGCAGGAGGCTTCTCTTCATGATGCTGGGGGAGATAGGATAAAAGCTTCCGCACCTCTTGAAGAACGGCCTCATCCGAATCCCCGGAAAAATGAGCATTGCCGCTGATTGAATTATGTATGGACGCACCGCCCAATTCGCCGGGGGTGACATTCTCTCCCGTTGCCGTTTTTATGACTTTTGGACCTGTGATGAACATCTGCCCCGTTTTTTCGCTCATAAAGACAAAGTCTGTCAAAGCCGGCGAATAAACGGCACCGCCGGCACAAGGACCGAGAATGACAGAAATCTGCGGAATGATGCCGGAGCAAAGGACATTTCGAAAAAAAACGTGGCCGTACCCATCTAATGATAGCACACCCTCTTGAATTCTCGCACCACCTGAGTCATTAAGACCTATGAAAGGCGTCTTATTTTTCAGGGCAAGATCCATGACGGCCGCGATCTTTTTCGCATGCATCTCTCCGAGCGTGCCGCCTGTGACGGTAAAGTCCTGGGAAAATAAATAGACCGGCCTTCCATGAATTTTTCCAAATCCGGTGACGACGCCATCGCCTAAGGGACCTCCAGGCTGCCTGCTCCTCACAAAAGCGTTCAGCTCGACGAAGCTTCCCTGATCAAGCAAAAGCCCGATCCGCTCCCTGGCAGTCAGCTTTCCTTTTCGTTTTTGTTTGTCGATCTTTTCCGTTCCCCCGCCAAGCGCGGCGGCTTGGCGGCTTTTATATAAATCATCGACTTTTTCAAACATATTCATCATTTTTTAGCCCCTTCGTTTACGAAATGGTGTTCCCCCGTAAAACTTGTCCGCTGATCAAAAGCAGGATAAAATGGAAGGAGATCAATCGAAACAGAGGTGAAAAGCTTGTCTCAAAAAATGATTAAAATCATGGTTATTCTAATGATCGGCGTCATGGTGCTGACGAGCCTGCTGACGGGAATCAGCATGATTTTCTAATACAGATGCGGTGCTTGCTATGACCGGAAACGGCCTGTTTTCATAAAAAAATAGCATGAGCTCCTCCCTTTTCATTAGACTGACCAATGAAGGGGGAACTCATGCGATCAGGCAGGAGATTTAATCCCTTTAAAATAACTTTTAATCACCAAATATTGCTCCATCTCACCGAGAAAATAGAAGAGGGCTGCGCGCGCTTCAAATTCTTCGCGCGTCGTCGGCAGCTCCATCTCTTCGATCTCCTCTCTCATTTTCACGAGGCGCTTTAAAAATTTATGAGCCGTATTCCCCGGGTGGATGGCTCCTCTCAAATCATGAATAAACGCTGCGATCATATGCCCCTGTTCCACCGTCATCGAAATCGACGTAATCTTCGGAAGAGCCCGTTCAATGATTTCAAACTGTTTTTCCCGCATTTTAAAATAGTGGTAATAAAGGTTTTCATGGCGCAAAAAGTGATTTTCCACATCGCGGTATGCCAATGTTTTTGCTTCATTGATCAGGCGGTGCGTCTCAGGAATTTCCTTTCCCGTCCAGTCCTGCTCCCCTGTCAGCAAATAGCGCTCGATCTCTTCGAAGATTTTGGCGAAATTGTCTTCGATTTTCTGCTGGTACTGTTTGAGCTGCTTGTCCAGGCTCGGCATGTACAAGTTCATGAGGAGCGCAACCCCGATGCCTGTAATGATAATGAGGAATTCATTCCAAACGAGAGGCAGCGTGATTCCTTCAGACATGTAGAGATGAAGGATGATAACCGAGCTTGTGACGACTCCTTCTTTGATTTTCAGAATAACGGTTGTCGGAATGAAAAATAAAAGCATGAGACCGATGACAGCCGGATGATAGCCGATCAATTCAAAGAAAATATACGAAAACCCAATCGCAAGGCAACATGCGGCAAAACGGGCCCATGACGCCAGGAGAGACCGCTTTTGCGTCACTTGAATGCAAAGGATGGTAATAATGCCTGTTGACACAAAATTGTGCAGGCCCAAAAGCTGGGCGATATAGATCGATAGTGCCGTTCCGAGTGCTGTTTTTAATGTGCGATAACCTATTTTAAACATCGTAAACCCCAATCTTTTTTTCTATCGTTGGATTAAATGAACCAAAAAAGAAGAAGATCTATGTCTTCTTCCGCTTATTTTATAGTATTTTCTCCAAAAAGTCTTGAGCTCTTTGCGATTTTGGTGAAGAAAAAAATGATGACGGGTCGGCGTCTTCGACGATCGTTCCTCCGTCCATAAACAGCACTCTGTCGGCGACTTCTTTCGCAAATCCCATTTCGTGCGTGACGATCACCATCGTCATTCCCGTTTTCGCCAGGTCCTGCATGACCTGAAGCACTTCCTTCACCATCTCGGGGTCGAGCGCCGACGTCGGTTCGTCAAACAGCATGATCTCCGGATTCATCGCCAAGGCCCGGGCGATGGCCACCCGCTGCTTTTGCCCGCCTGACAAACGGTTCGGATAATCGTCTTTTTTATTGAGAAGCCCGACTTTTTCGAGCAGCTCTTCCGCTTTTTTGACAGCCGCTTCCCTGCTTTCTTTTTTGACTTTAACAGGCGCATATACGATGTTTTCCAAAACAGTCTTATGCGGAAACAAATGAAAATGCTGAAAGACCATTCCGATGTTCTCTCTGATTTTCAGCACGTTTGTTTTCTTGTTCGTAATCTCCTGATCCTTGATGAAAATGCTTCCGTCCGTCGGCTTTTCGAGCAGGTTCAGGCAGCGCAAAAACGTCGATTTCCCTGAACCGGACGGACCGATAACAGCCGCTACTTCTCCTTTTTCAAAGGAAACGGAAATATTTTTGAGCACCTCAAGTTTTCCGAAAGATTTTGAGAGATTGCTAACATTAATCATTTGCATTCAGCTTCCTTTCAATCGCTTTGCCGGCAAACGTCAGTATCAGAACGAGCACATAGTAAATCAAACCGGCAAACAGCATCGGTTCAAGAGGGCTGTAGATCGCCGCTCCCGCCTGATAGCTCCGTCTCATAATATCGCCGAGCCCGATGACCGTCACAACCGCTGACTCCTTCGTCAGCGTAACCGATTCGTTGACAAGGGCAGGCATAATGTTTTTGAAGGCCTGAGGCAGCAAGAGATCCTTCATCATTTTCCAGTATGGCACGCCAAGAGCCATCGCTGCTTCTTTTTGGCCTTTATCGATGGCATTGATGCCGGCTCTGATGATTTCCGATACATAGGCGGCCGAGTTTAACCCGAACGCGACCACCGCTGCCCAATAGGCGTCAATATCAAAACCCAGAACCTGCGGCAGGCCGTAATACACGATCATTAACTGCAGAACGAGCGGCGTTCCCCTGAATATTGAGGTATAAAAATCAGCGATCCATGAAAGAACCTTGATCGAGCTGATTTTCAGGAGGGTGATGAAAACCCCCAGCACAAATCCAAACACCGCCGCAGCGACGACTACTTTTAATGTAACGCCGAGACCTTCCAGAATAAAAGGCATTTCAGGTATCGTACTTGAAAAATCAAGAAAATTCATAATGACTCTCCTTCTCCCGCCTCAAGTAAGTGAGGCGTCCAATCACTTTTAGCAAAAAAAGTTCAACAAAAAAGTTGAACTTTTCGTGCTTACTTTTGTGTTTCTCCGCTAAACCATTTTTCTTTCAATTTGTCCAACTCTCCGCTTTTCTCCATTTCTTTAAGCGCCTTGTTGAACTTCTCCGTCAGGTCGCTTCCTTTTTTGAAAGCAATCGCCGATCCGGCTTGATCGTCAGGGTCTTTCGGAAGATTGAAAGCGGTGAGTTCTTTGTTTTTATTTAAATATTTTTCAGCAACGATGTCTTCGATAATTGCTGCTTCGAAACGGCCAGCTTTAATCTCTTCGGTCAAATCGGAAATGCGGTTGCGGTTTTCAACCTTCAAATCGTACTTTGAAGTCAGTTCCTTCGCTTTTTCTTCCTGGATGGAACCGAGCTGCACGCCGACTGTTTTTCCATTCAGGTCATCAAGCGATTTGATGCCGCTCGATTTCTTCGTCACGATCATGTTGTGAGCCGTATAATAAACGTTTGAAAAATCGACTTGTTTTTTGCGCTGAGGAGTCGGCGTCATGCCTGACAAGACGATGTCTACTTTATTTGTTTTAAGGGCTGTCACCAATCCGTTAAAATCCATATCCTGGACTTCGAGTTCATGGCCCGTCTTTTTGGCTAGCGCTTTGGCCAGATCAACGTCAAAACCGACGATATTGTCTCCGTCCTTCGATTCAAAAGGCGGGTAGTCTGCAGAAGTTCCCATCACCAATGTTTTTTTATCGCTTGAGCTGCTCGTCCCGCAAGCGGCCAAAGAAAATGCGGCACAAACCGTCACTAACAGTAAAAGCCATTTTTTCATGTTGTATCCCCCTGAATCCATTTGAATATTTATTCGTTGATATGTATTTTAAACATTTTCTCATAATGATGCAATACTATTTTAAAAAAATACATGAAAAACCTTTAGAAAAGCTTGTATAAAATAATAGAATCCTGTCATTTTTACCCTTCGAATTGCATATTTATTAAATTAATATACAAAAAGCCTGCCGTTCATTGATCTGCACCCTGTCA
>NZ_JBALMR010000072.1:0-43049 GCF_036963165.1 Bacillus sp. JJ675
CAGTTCTCAAAACGTTAATATATCAACGTTCAAGCCCTCATCCGGTCGCTCGGAAGAGGGCTTGTTTTTTGCTTAAAATTGAGTTTTGACCACATTTTGACCACGTTTAATTGAATTTCTTATAATTCCATGTACTTTTTAAATGTTTCGGCCGTTTTTTCTTTTGCGGTTTTCGTGACATGTGTATAGATGTTCATAGTCGTTTGTATTTCTTTATGGCCCAAACGGGCTTGTACTTCTTTAAGGGATGCACCTGCCTCAAAAAGAATGGAAGCGTGCGAATGTCTGAATCCATGAATCGTGATCCTGTGAAGCTTATTTTTAGCTATTATACGGTTTAAAATATCATTTGGATATGCAAGCCTCAGAGGGCGCATATCGTCCCGTATGAGGACGTATTTGGCTTCTGTGGTGATTCCATTAGACAAGAGCATTTCCTTTTGCTGCGTGCGCCATTTCTTAAGTATTTGAGCGGTTTGTTCATCAATTGTGATGATTCGTTTTGAATGATATTTTTTGGCTGTTTGGATAACTTCTTTTCCGTCTTCAAAAAACAATGTTTGTTTAATATTTATTGTTCTTTCTTTTATATCAACGTCTTTCCATTCCAAGGCCAGAAGTTCCCCTTTACGCATGCCAGTAAAAATAAGAACGTAAAACATAACATAATCTTGCTGTGTGAGTTGTGAGTGCGCTTTATCAAGAAAAATTTTGATCTCGTCTTTTTCCCAAAAGTTCCGTTTCTCTTCTTCATCCGATAAAAAATTTTCTTCTTTTTTCGGGATAACAACATAAGCCATCGGATTCGTTGAGATGTAATCCATTCTTAGAGCGTATTTAAACACAAGGTTAGCTTGAATTTTCACATCTTGAGCGGAATTAATTTCTTGGGCTATTCGGTTTATTGCTTTTTGGCAATACGCTTTTGTGATGTTTTTTATTTTCAATTTGCCGAATAGCGGCAGGATATGCTTGTTGAATTTCGATAATTTGGAGTATCTGGTGCTTCGCTTTATTGTTTTAGAATGTACAGCCCACCATTCCTTGAACACATCTTCAAAAGTTAAGTCTTTTCGAATAAGAGCATTACTATCGATTACCTTTTGAAATTCAGCAGCGGCGGCGACAGCTTCTTTTTTTGTCTTGAAACCCCGGCGGGTCGTCGTTTTTCTATCTCCGGTTTTAGGGTCGATCCCTACACCCATTTTAAAAAGCCATTTATATCCTGACTTTGTCTTGTATTGCTGGAATGAAGCCATATTATCCCCCTTTCTGATTTAAAGGATCTTTTAACAAATAATAAGTCGAATTTTGTTAAAGTACATATTAAGACGTACCTTCGCAAATGGTTCAGTTACTTTAAAAGTTTTGGCAATGAGGTGCGCATTAAAAAAATGGTCGTGTGTAATTTTCATTCCATGAAGCATAAAAGTAGGGATGCAAAAGTGATATGAGAAGTAATTTGCTTGTCTTTCCTGATAATCTGACCAAAATTTAGGCATTGTTTTTTTATCTCCTTCATGTCTGAAGAGGTGGCACAATTCGTGTGCGAAGTCGTCCCACTGCTCACAGCGGCTTTTCCGGTTATCTAAAAAAATCGTATACACATCATTGTATTTAAAGGAAAAACTCGGGCCTGATTTGAAATAAAGTCTGATGCCCAAGGTCTCGGCTATGCGCTCGAAATTAATTTGTTCGGGTGAGGTGATGTTTATTTTTCTGTAAAAGTTTTCAATCCAATCCTCCAAATGACTTTTTGTATACACCAAGAAGAACGCCTCCTAAGCCCATTTATCAAATTGAGATGATACTTTTTTAAAAAAACAAAGAACATACGTTCTATTTTTCGTGTGAAAGAAAAGCCTCATTGAGAGGCTATCAATTATTTTAAATCGATGATTCCGGTTTCCGTTCCCCATGCACCAGTCTGCACTTGTAATTGTAGGTCTTTTGCGTTAGCAACTTCCGGAGCTACATCAAATACTACTTTTCCACTGATTTTAGAATCAGGATTCAAGTTTTGAAGGAAAAAGCTATTGTCAATATTGCCGTCCTCGCTTTGGTTTGCTGACATGCTTGCGGCGGAATCAGCTTCATAAGTCTTTTCGCCACGTTTAAGCTTGAAGAATGAAGCATCGACGGTTACTTTATCATTGCCATTGTTTTTTAACGTGACGTCAATGACTAGATATTTATCACTAGCCTTTTGAGGTAAGGCAGAAGGTCCAACCTGATCGGCTGTTTTCTTTCCATTGACTTTATAATTCATATCGCCAACTTTCACATCGTCGCCGATTTTAGGGTTTGTCTCTTCTTTCTTCGGTTCTTCCTTTTTCTCTTCTTTCTTTTCTTCTTTCTTCGTATCTTGTTTTGTTTCAGTCGTTTTATTCTCAGTGGATTTTTCTTTGTTTGTTGATGAAGCTTGCTCTGAATTTCCACCATTTGTTGCGGCTGCACCGAGGATGATAACGATGATTAACCAAAACCACCATTTCTTATAAATTGGCTTTTTTGTTTTTTCTTTTCCCACGTTCAGTTCCCCCAGTTCATATATATGTATGTCTTTTATAATAGGCTAAAACACATAACATTTCAACAGGATTTTACCAGTTTTGACAATAGTCTTACTGTTGTTTGCGGGCTTTTAATGTATGAATTTCGAATTCTGCATCGGCCACTTTTCGATTAACGAAGATGACGCCTTCTTTAAGGGAGCTGATTTCATCAAGTAGAAGGTTATCCGAATTGATGTTTTCGACATGCTGAGAATCGATTTTCTCACTTAATGCTTTGATGTCATCTTTAGTCGCGACATTTTTTTCGAGATCAGATAGACGGTTATTAATGGCCTGAATCTCTTTCAAAATCAATTCAAACCCTTTGTTTTCCATATAAAACACCCCCATTTTATTATAAGTGTGTGACTGGACTTGCAATACTTTTGTTTAATCGGATTTTTTTTTGCGCCCTTCTTTTAGTTGCTCCGTAATGATTTCGAGGGCAGCATCTAAAATTTCCTGTGTAACTTCTCCGTCACGGGCGGCAAGGAATGTTTTTGGATCGGTTAGAATCTTCTTTGCTTCATCCTCAAAAATTTTATCTTTAACTTTCGGATCGACACCACGAAGTAAATAATCAGTGGAAACCTCAAAAAAATCTGCTATCTTAATTAAGGTTTCATAATCAGGTTGTCTGAAACCCCGTTCATAATTAGAAAGATTTTGGTGAGGTATATTTAATTTTTCAGCTAAAGCTTTTTGAGTTAGATTTTCCTTTTCCCTTAAAGCTCTTATCCTTGCTCCGAGAGCCATAATTATTCCTCCATTAAGTTGTTTCTTTCTTCAAATTGTACATTATTCTTCATATTGAGTAAAAAAAATTAACAAAAAGTATATTTTATTGTTGACATATACGAATCGAAGAATTATCATGTGATTAAAGAGTTCTTCGAAACGTATAATGGAGGTGATGATCGTGAGAGTGAATGAAAATTTAAGAATGATCCGACAATCAAAAGGCATAACACAAAAATTTGTTGCAAAATGTCTAGGAATTCATACAGCCACGTATAACGGATATGAATTAGGGCGCAGAAAAATACATGTTGAGTTACTGAAAGACATTGCAGAAGTTTTAGACGAACCAATTCAAAATTTTTTTGAAAACAAAATATACGAATCGAAGAATTTTCATGATCAAAAATCCAACACAGCATAGGAGGCGGTCACTTTGGCTAATCTCGGTATCTCACTTGATAACTTGCCGAACGAAACGGTTTTCGAAATTGTTAAAGCGCTTTGCGAAAAAGCTTATCAGCAAGGCGTGGAGGACGGCGCAAAAAAATACACTTATCCTCCAATATTAAAAAACACTCATTTGCAAGAGATTTTTCAAATCAAATCGGCAGCGGTGACAAGGCTGACAGGTATCGAGTCTTTCCCGAAATTAAAAACAATTCAAGCCAGATACCCACGTGATCTCGTTTTTGAATGGATCAAACAAAATTCAACCTGGGTTGAAGAAAACACAAACTATTTTCAGAAAGGCGTGAGTTAAATGGATCAACTGCAAAAAGTCTTCAATTATCAAGATCAACAGGTCAGAACAGTCGTTAAGAACGGTGAACCTTGGTTTGTTGCAAAGGATGTCTGCGATGTCCTCGAAATCGGCAACCCGAGTCAGGCATTGAGCCGTTTGGATGAAGATGAAAAGAATACTGTCATTTTAAATGAGGGTATTGGAAACCCCAATAAAACGATCGTTAATGAACCCGGCCTATATTCACTGATCCTCGGTAGCCGTAAACCAGAGGCCAAACAGTTCAAAAGATGGATCACTCACGAAGTCATCCCAACAATCAGAAAAACAGGCGGCTATGTAGCAAATGACGATCTATTCATACAAACGTATCTGCCGCAGGCTGACGAACAAACGAAACAGCTTTTCAAAGTCACTTTGCACACCATGAAAGAGCAAAGTAAACAAATCGAGGTCATGAAGCCTAAAGCGCTGTTTGCGGATGCGGTTGAAACGTCAGAATCATCAATCTTGGTTGGTGAATTAGCGAAAATCCTGCAACAAAACGGCGTGAAGATCGGCCAAAACAGATTATTCAGATGGCTGCGCGAGAACGGATATTTGATTCGAAAGAAAGGTGAATCGTTAAACCTTCCGACTCAACGCAGCATGGACATGGGGCTGTTCGAAATCAAGAAAAGCACCATTGTAAACAGTGACGGCTCAATCAGAACCACACGCACGCCAAAAGTGACAGGAAAAGGGCAAATTTATTTCGTGAACAAGTTTGTGTCCTCACAATCGGCGTAAGTCAATAGACATCATAGAATCTTTTCTCTTCATTTAAAAATTTTATCAGAAAAAAACCAGTAAATCAGGGGGCGAACGTATGGAGAACAATCCATATAATCTCGACAATTTACCCGCAGTAATGCGTGAAGTTAGAAAAAAATACGGACTCTCGCAGTCGCAGATAGGCAAATTGCTAGGAAAGTACGATCAAAAGTCAATATCAAATGTTGAAAAGGGGCTTGTCAGACTGACACCGCAGTTTTGCATAAAGTGGTTTGAAATCTGCGAAGCATACGAACACATCGACCTTGTACATTACCTTTTCCGACTGCATCCGACAGCATCGGCGCCGATTGATCCAGCATTAAACGAAAGCGCCAGCACAGCGGTGATCAACATGGAGCATCAACTTGAGGAAGCGCTGCTATCACTGAAAAGCCTGAGTAGATGGATAGCCCGTGACCGTCCGGGGCGATCTGCTGAACTGCCGATGAATGAGATTAAACAGATTTTCGATCTGATTGCGGCTAACAAGACGCTTATCTACTCATTAGCCCGTAATCACGGCCTTAAAATTCAGGAATTGGCCGACCGATGGACACGGAAAGCGATTTTGGATCATGTAGCAATGTCGAGAAATGAAGAAAGGCAGGCGGTTTAAAGTGAATATCAATCATTTTCTAAAAAGCGACCGCGAAAAGGCGCAAAGACTGTTTGACTCAATGCAATTTATGGCGTCTGAATTATTGACTGCGGCGATTAAGGACGGGGATTTTGACGGATGCAGAGAATTAGCGGAATCAATCGCCCAACACAGCAAAGAACTAAAGAAGATGGAACACCCTGAACAAATTGTACAACTGCACGAAATAGCTTCCAAGTTCGCGAAAAGGGGATTAGATGTTAAGCCGGTAAGGAGGGTTCATTGATGATCCATTTCATTCACAAGCCAACCACAGCATTAGAAGTGCGTGCCTGGTGCGCGAGAATCCGAAACTATCCTGAATTACATCTTGTATGGGATCAGCGGTTTAAAAAGTTCAGAGAAAAAAGGAGCCGTTTAAATGAATCATAAAAAATTCAAGTTGGCATCTTACATTTTGCAGAATGCGAAATCTATGGGCTATTCAGAACAAGAAATCAAGGGAGCTGTACAACTTCTCCATGAGGAAATCACCAAAGAGAACAAGTTTATTTTGAATTTGGTCAAACAAGTAATGTCCAGCAAAGGAGTGGATTCAAATGAACATCGAGCACCCAATGATCACAGAAATTAACCGTTTCGGCTACCCAAAAGAGTATTTGCGGTACGAAGACGAGGAAGACAACGAAGATGACGAGGCATAAAAAAAGAACCTGTAAAAAGGTTCAAACGAGATCAAATACCAATTGAATTAGCGGCTGGTGGAAAGGCGTAGATAAACTTTCCAATTACAAATTATATCAGTCTTCCACCTAAAAAACAATATGGAAGGTGATTGAACGATGGCTGAAATCGAAGAAATCAAAAAAGAACTGCTTGCTCAGATGCCTGGGAACACGGAGGAACCGGAAATATTTGAGGTTCATGATCTGGAAACGGCAACAGAAGCGCAGCGGCGCATCGCTTATTACAAAAGAAAGCAGGCTGAAATAGATGCGGTGGCCGACAAGCAAATAGATAGGCTCTTAATGGAAATGGAAAAGATCAAGTTATGGCGCGAGGATGCAAATAAGGAGTATGTCGAGCGAGAAAACTTCTACAAACATCGACTTGAACGATATATGCGTGAGGAAGTCAGGAAACAGCGAGAAAGCGGCAAAAAGCCTAAAAAGATGCTGCGGTTGCCGTACGGGACAATCAAATTAATAAAGCAGCAGCCAGAGTACCAGCGCGATGAAAAAGAGCTGATGAAATACGCCGAATCTAAAGGATTCGTCAGGATTAAACAAGATGTAGATTGGGCTTCTATCAAAAATAAATGCACGGTGTTCGGCGACAAACTGATTGATGATGAAGGCGAGATCATCCCAGGCGTCACGGTGGTTGACAGGGAAGATAAATTCACGGTTGAGGTGGATGACAAATGAACATATATCAAAAGCTGATCGAGGTTAGGAAAGCCGTTCCTTACTTGAAAAAAGCAAACCAAGGTCATCAATACAATTATACCGGATCAAGTCAGGTCGTTGGAGCGATCCGGGAAAAAATAGACGAACTTGGATTACTACTAATTCCGGCAATCATAGACAAAAAGGTCACAGCGGAGAAAAACGGGAACCGTACCACATACTTTACGGAACTAGACATCGAATACAAATGGGTTAATGCAGAAAAGCCGGAAGAAACAATAACGACAACTTTCTATGCACAAGGCATCGATATCGGTGGGGAAAAGGGTGTCGGTAAGGCCCTGACTTATGCGGAAAAGTATTTCTTGTTGAAACAATTTAATGTTCCTACTGATCAGGATGACCCGGACGCCTTCCAGCAAAAAGTGGAGGCAACAAAGCCGCCTGAAATGATTACACAGGAGCAAAAAGATGAATTTCAAGTGTTAGCAGATAGATTCATTGAACTGCGCGGAAAAGGAACTTTTGATGCTGTTATGACAGCCTTAAAAATTACAGATTTGAACAAATTACCGAAAGGAAAAGCCGATGAACGTTTGACGACTTTGAAAACTTGGATTGCTACAGCTGAGAAAGAGTCAGCGTAAAACACTTTGAAAGGGGAACCCCAGATGTTAGAACCAAGGTTTTGTTATCGAATACTTGCAGCAGCAAGAATGGCACACGATGAGGACGGTAATGACACAAGTTGCTTCACTCAGGTGAATTTTGAGGGAGGTTCAAAGATCAACCAAGATAAATATGATCGATGACAAATGATACTGATTGGCAACATGAGATATGCAACCAGATCGAGGAATTATATGCTGATTTCCATTGAAAATTCTGAGTTGAGGTGATTAGTTTGCACATCAAAACAAATAAACCGAAGGAAAACTATTGGAATAGGTTTATGAACGATCCGGAATTAGAACTACTTGAGAAGCCTTGTCACGATTGCGCTATAACCACAGACTTTTATACTCCCATCGCTAATGAATTGCTTAAAGAATCAGAAGAAGTGCAAGACAAAGTAATGAAAAGGTGGTTTTGTCACAATCACCCAAACAGAGCGTGTAGAGGCTGTTTTAATTATATCAATGTTAAACGAGGCGGGAGGGATCAGGATTGATAAGACGAGGTATGAGAAGACATTTTCTTGTCAGTTATAAGTTTCGGAAAGGTGAAGAAAAAGCAGACGCAAGAGTAATAGTTTCAGTTAAAAACAAACATTTGATATCTCCTAATGACATTAAACAAATGGAGTTAGAAATTGAAGGATACTACGATTTAGATTCAGTCGTCATCACCAACTATCAATACTTTTAAACGGAAAGGGACGAGGAAATGAACATTCCATGGAGCAAAGAACAGTTAATGACGGCATACAAAAAACTTATGGCCGAAAACAAGGAATTAAAAAGCCTGTGCTTGTGGTCAATCAGAAGATTACACCCTATGTATAAGGAATTGGCCTACGACGACTACGAGAAAATAACCGGAGAAAAGCCAAAGAGAGATTAACAGATCATCAAGAGACGGACGGAGAAAAGGAGGCAGAGGCATTGAACGGTTTGCTATTAGACGAATATCCCTTGATTGTCATTCCTTCTTTAGCGAAAGAAATCGGATTAAACGAAGCGATCGTTCTTCAACAAGTCCATTACTGGTTAAAGTCATCAGGTAAAAAAAGAGACGGTCGGAAGTGGATTTATAACACCTATGACGAGTGGTTGGAACAGTTTCCGTTTTGGTCTAAAAACACACTAAGACGCACTGTGGCAAGACTTGAGGAATCTGGGTTATTGATTACAGGAAATTTCAACAAGATGAAGGCTGACAAAACAAAATGGTATTCGATTGATTACGACCGTCTGCCCAAAATGGGCAGAGGGACTGCCCAAAATGAGCAGTCGGACTGCCCAAAATGGGCACATGGGACTGCCCAAAATGGGCAGAGCAATACCAGAGACTACACAGAGACTACTACAGAGACTAACAATAAACCGGATGAAAGTGAAAAACAGGACATCAGTAAAACAGATGCATTTCAAAATGAACTGGAATCGGTTGGTCTTAAATCTATAAATCTTTCAAGTTTAGAAGAGATTGAAAAAATAACAGAATTGACAATTCAAAAAGGGACTCTCCCAGTAGGGATTAAAAAAAGCATCTTAGTTCAATATCTTGATTGCCTCCGGCTTACTCGATCAACAGGTAAAATCTCGGCCAACGTCTTAATGACTCATCTTGAAAAAATGAGCAAGTACAGTGTCGATCAACTGCATTACGCAATGTGGACACATGTCGAGAAATACAGCGATCGAAACGAAAAATACACTCTTGGCATCCTTAGAAATACAGACGATCACAAAGCGCGGCAGGGTCTCATGATATTGATGAATCAGGGAGGTAAGCGGAAAGATGAACAGTTTAGAAGATACCCTAAAGCAGTTGGAGAAATCGAATCCGGGACTAGCAAAGAGGTTGAGAGACTCGAAGCACTTGCAAGGGAAAAGGGCTTATCCGGAACGATTCGAGACACTTACTGTGATTTCTGAGGAAAACTGCATTTACAAGCAATGCGACGGCTCCGGCCTGATCTGGATTAAAGACCACCAGGAAAACAAGGAATTCATGAAAGAATGCCCGTGCAAGGCTGTCAAAACCTTAGAAAAAAAGCTGTTGAGCGCCCGGCTTCCGGAAGAGTTTAAAAATGTAACTTTAAATTCCTTTGAAATAGATGTTTATGAAAAGGACGAATCGAAGGAGCGCGCGGCTAACGCAAAGCGGATTTCAAAAAACTATGTATTGAAATTCGAGCAGATGCGCGAGCAGGGGAAGGGGTTGTATTTTTACAGCCATGAAAAGGGGAGCGGTAAAACGCGGTTAGCTGCAAGCATCATGAAGGCCATCACCAAGATGCACGACAAACAGGACGATCCATTGAAAATCATTTATTCCTCAACTGCCGATCTGATTGGAGAGATCAAAAAGACCTTTGAAGCAGATTCGAAGGTTAAGAGTTCCGACATTATCGAAGCGGCAAAAACGGCCGATCTGGCGATCTTGGATGATATCGGAGTAGAAAAAGCGACGGATTGGGTAGAAGAAACGTTTACTCGCATTCTGGACTACAGGCTCCAGAACAAAAAGCCGACCATCATCACAAGTAACTTAGCCATTGACGAACTGGATTTGAAGTATCCGGGCGGCAGGATCAGCAGCAGGGTCGAAAAGCTTGCTTTCCCTGTCAAAATGCCAGACGAAAAAGTCAGAAGTAAGATCGCGAAACAAGAAAATGAGGAATTGCTGCAATTGCTTTATGAATGAAAAAACACCGAAACCGTAAGGCTCCGATGCTTTATGAACTGTGGGTAATTCTATTATAGCACACTGGGGGCGGTCAGAGTGAAGCAGCCAGAAACGATTGAAGTCAATAAGGATTTCACCTTTACTGGGACGATTGAGCCGGGAAAAGTTCGCGTCATAGTTTTGGATGGAAACGAGGGGACGGCGCATATCATGGATGCCCCGGAGCATGGAAAAACAATTATTCAAACGGCTAGGGGATATTTTTCCCGAGTTGATAGAGAAATAGGGCACAAAATTAAATAGCCCAAAAACATAGATAAGGAGGGTGCGACATGTGTAATTTGTGCAACGGTCAGAAGGTTGTCAGGGTGAAAAACTCCAGCGTGGTAGCTTTCCACGCCTGCCCGAATTGCAAGATCGAGAAAAAGGATTTAACTGATACTGTTCGGATGCTCGAGGCGAAAATAGCAGAATGGCAGCAGCGGGAGCGGAGCGCGTAATG
Organism: Bacillus sp. JJ675; assembly: GCF_036963165.1. NCBI lineage: Bacteria > Bacillati > Bacillota > Bacilli > Caryophanales > Bacillaceae > Bacillus > Bacillus sp. JJ675. Next base: position 10,718 of record NZ_JBALMR010000072.1, read on the forward strand.
TACATCATGCTTTCTAAGTGTGAGTTTGGTTGGACGGAAGACGAAGTAAAGCGAGTGAAAGAGGACTGGAAGGCGGGCGTTTCTATCGAAGAAACAGCGGCTGCCCTCAAACGCCCGGCGCTGGAAGTATTCTTGTTGATTGTCGATCAATGCGAACGCGGGATACTCAAAGAGCGAAAGGGGAGCATTTACGGTGACAAGGCTAAATGTGGGTGACTGGGTGAAGTTCTCTCCCTCAAATTTCTACAGGCGCAATCAAAAAACAATTCTTAAAGGGTACATCCTTGAAATGAACGGAAATTATGCAGATGTCAGAGCCGAAGACAAAAAATTATATCTGGGCCAGAGAATGGCGGACTTAACACCATGCGAGGATACGCCAGAATACACGCAGGAAAGCCTCAGAACGATGATAAACATCGCACTAGATACAAAAGACCAGAACTGGTTTAAAGAGCTTACAAGCGAATTAAAACGCATTCAGGAGGTAGCGGATTGAAAAGCATTGAGTTGTTTGCGGGAATAGGAGGGATCGCGCTTGCTGCTGAATGGGCCGGCATAGAAACGGTGGCATTCTGCGAGCGGGAGCCATTCTGTCAGAAGGTACTACAAAAAAACTTTCCTGGTGTCCCCATCTTTGACGATGTATGCACCTTGAATAGACAGCTTTTAGAAGAAAAAGGAGTGATCGAACCAGGTGGAACAGTTGACATTATTTCAGGAGGATTCCCTTGCCAGCCTTACAGTATTGCCGGGAAGCGAAAAGGCAAGGAAGATGACCGCGACCTCTGGCCAGAAATGTTTAGGATCATCAAAGAGCTCAAGCCCACTTGGGTCGTTGGTGAAAACGTTGCTAACTTCGCAAACATGGAACTCGACCGCACGTTATTTGACCTGGAAAGTGCAGGTTACAAAGGGCAATCGTTTATTATACCGGCTTGTGCCGTCGACGCCAAACATCGAAGAGATCGAACATTCGTTGTTGCCTACTCCGACAGCGTCAGACGCTTGGAATACGAGAGACAGCCGGAAGCGGTTCAACAATCCAAACAGCAAGAGTTACAACGAAAAGAAAGCCATGAATCCATCATGTCAAAACCTGCACACTGCTGTCACAAAACTATGGCCGACGCCGAGAACCAAGGGGATGTGCGGCGGCACTGGATCATTTCAAACGATGATCGATCTTCAGGAAAAAGGAGTCATTACCGAAGAGGAACGGAAACAGATGACGGCAGGCAACGGTGGACACCTGAACCCAACGTGGGTCGAGTGGCTCATGGGATTCCCAATCGGGTGGACAGAATTAAAGGATTAGGAAATGCGGTGGTGCCACAGCAGATTTACCCAATATTTAAAGCGATCATGGAGCAGGAGGTAAAGAACTAATGAAAAAGATCAAGAGACTCATCGTCCGGCTGATCGGGCGGAAAAAGAAGGAACAGAAAAAAGTGTTCGAATGGTGGGATTTGATATGAGAATCATCAAAAAAGAAGTCAATTCACAGTACGGCGGACTATTCAAAAAGGTGTTTATTCAAGAAATGGTTAAGGAAAACGACCGCGAATTGATCCAAGAAACAAACACGACTTATATCGTGGGTATCCCGGTTAGATCGGTGACGGAAACACGGCCACCGGGTTTGAGAGATGCAATTTTGCGAGCGTGGGGATCGGCGAAATGAAAGAAGTCAAAGCGCTGCTGTCGATCCTGCGACAGGCCGGATACAGGGAAAAACAGATCGAACAATGGTTACAAGATGACGGGAGGTAGAACGGATGAGAGAGATTAAATTCAGAGCATGGAGCAACAAATATCAGCACATGTTTAGGGTTAAAGAAATTTCACAAGATAGAGATGGCTATACACATGGAACAGTTGATGAAGAGTATAAAAATGAGTTTGAACCGGAATTTGATAGCCCATTTGTTTGGATCGGTCGTGTGGATTTCGCGAAATCATCTAACGGCAGAACAGCAGGGCTATTCCAAAACCCAGATGATGAGCCTTTTTACCTTATGCAATACACCGGATTGAAGGACGAAACCGGCCGGGAGATTTGGGAGGGAGACATTCGAAAAGACGTTTTGGGGAGAATATTTAAGGTTGTTTACGACAACGATTTAGCTGCATTTTACGGTGAATATATTAACGGGCCTTCTGAGTCTCTTGCCGATTGCGGGCCAGATTCGGAATATCTTGGAACAGTCTTTGAAAATCCCGGTCTATTGGAGGCGGCGAAATAATGAAAATGCAAGTGACTTTATCACCTGAAGAAGTGAAACAAATAATTAAAAACAATTTAGAAAAGAAGTTTGGTAATGTCGGCGAGGTCACACTTGAAGTCGACCGGGAATTGAGAGGGCATTATACAAACGAACATTACGAAACTGTTTTCAAAGGTGCCAAATGCGAAGTGGAGGCGGCGGAATGACGTGGATTGACTTAGTGAGAAAGTATTTCCCTGATGCAAATGATAAGCAGTGCGATTTTATTTTGTGGGAAAAGACTGCTTTTCCTTTAGTGCCTGTGGAAACTGTTGAAAAGCAGTTGCAGGAGTATCAAATGATGATGTTTGCAGATAGAAGGAGTAACCGGATCAATAAGGAGGCGGCGGAATGATGGGAAGAAATCTAGTTATGTATGAGTTCAAATGTCGGGAATGCGGCGAGTTGCTTTTATTAGAAAGAGAAAAGGAGCCGGAATGCTGTCCTTATTGTGGGGAATATAACATTGATTATGCACCCGGTAGAATTGAACCGTCTTTAATTTACAGACCAAGGGAGGCGGCGGAAACCGGGAAGGTGAGAAAATGGACAAATTAAGCGAAATCAAAGAGCGATTCTATGAAGATGAGATCGAGCGTGACGATATGGAATGGCTTATTGAACAGGCTGAAAAAGTGATGACGGAGAGCGAGAAGGTATCCCACGACCATCGACTTTTTAAAGAATGTGTGAAAATCATGCAGGAAATCAAATTCATATGCCAAAGGGCAAAGCGTCATTACATCGAGGAAAAAGACATAGATGACATTTTGAAACTACTTGAAGGTAAAGTATAAACGGCCGGAGCCGGGAAAGGAATTTAGAAATGAAGTTCGGTATTTATTTAGATGGAATCTTGATGGAGAAGTTTAATTCTCCAGAAGAAGCATATGAAGCAGGACGATCTGCTTTTGAAGAAAGTGGTTTATTTCATGAAATAAGGTTAGTGCATCCCTTTGAAAAATCGATTGAAATGGCTTTCGGTGAAGATGACGAGGAGGCGGCGGAGTGATGCCACGAATATTTTGGGGATTCGTACTCTTGAATTGGAATATCGGTTTTGAAATACATTCGGTCGGCGGCATGAAACTTATTAGATTTACGTTCCTGCCCTTTACGGTAATCGTCAGGATAGGGGGAACAGAAAAATGATCACTCTTAACATACCCATTACACCAATGGGAGCCGTTCGGATGACCGGGCGTGGGAAATTCGTGAATAAAAACGCACAGCGGTATTTAGCTTATAAGGATTTCATCAAGCTGCACGCACAGAAGCAGATGAAAGGACAGCAGCTTTATACCGGCCCTACTGTAGTAAAGGTGCTTTTCTCGATGCCGATTCCAAAAAGTTGGTCAAAGAAAAAGCAACAGGAGGCCGTTTCAACGGTACACATCAAAAAGCCGGACATAGACAATCTAGTAAAAGGTGTTTTCGACTCTCTGAATAAAACAGCGTGGCATGATGATAACCAAGTTTTCATGGTCATAGGAGCCAAAGTTTACGGAAAAGAACCCGGGATCGAGGTTCAAATAATGGGGTTGGCAGAATGGGAAAATCTAAGCGCCTGATCATCCGTTATAAGAACCAATACGGGCGCACTGTAGGGCATGACACCCTTTGGAGGGGTTTAGATAGCCTCATAGAGTTAAAACGTCGCTACGGCTTCATAAACGAAGATTTGGAGTATGTCGAGATCGACGGCGAGGAACATGATTTGGAAAAGGTAAGGGCTGCGCTTGAGAAGCGCGGGTGAAAAATTTCGGCTGAGAATGTCGATTCCTGTCGGAAATAGACGAAAGGGGAAAAGGAAATGCGGAATTTGCGGGAATTCAGCAAAAAAGAACTTGCAGAAATACATTATAATTTGAATTCTTGGAAATGGGATTACAGATTGGGAGCAAAACCGGAAAATTGGGATGAGCTGCCCAATTGGAAGCCTCTCAATGTTTTATCAAAACGACTATATATCGTTCCGATCATGGATGAAATATTAAATATTGTCGGCGCGAAATACCTTTTCAAACATTTTCATTTGAACAAGTTAAACAGAAGTGAGAGAGAATTCGAAATATGGTGGTTAAAAAGGCGCTTAAGAGTGTTTTTTACCGGAAGGGAGATATAAAACATGATAAATCGAGTTGTTTTATGTGGAAGGTTAACAAGAGACCCGGAACTAAGATATGTCGGGAGTGGCAAAGTTGAAACCGGGAATATCAAATCGGTAGTCAGCTTTACATTGGCAGTCAATCGGACATTTAAAAACCAGAACGGAGAAACGGAAGCGGACTTTATCAACTGTGTCGCTTGGAGAAACGCTGAAAATATTGCCAAGTTTCTGAAAAAGGGATCAATGGCAGGCGTAGACGGGCGCCTTCAAACGCGAAGTTATGACGATCAGAGCGGCCGCAGAGTGTTTGTGACGGAGGTAAACGTCGAATCTGTGCAATTTCTCGATCCAAAGGGCGGCGGTCAGGCTGATAGCAGGCAGCAGGGCGGCGCAGGGCGGAACCAGAGCAGCGGTCAGCAGGGGAACAGCTTTCCTGATGATCCGTTTGCCAATGAGGGTAAGCCGATTGATATTTCAGATGAAGATCTCCCCTTCTAAGGAGGCTGCAGCATGACAAGGCGCGTTGTTCAGTGGTCGGCCACGAATTACGACCAGGAAGAGTTGCAGGTCATTCAGGTTTTCGAGGAAGGCTTAAGCAAACAGGATGTAAAAAGGGAAGTGCCGTTCAGCAGATGGCACGGCGTTCTTTACAAAACTGGAGGGGGAAACGGTTATGACTTCAAATAGAAATTCAAGCAAGCATGGGGAAGTAGTGGTTTGGAAGATGACGGAGGAACAGCGGCTGGCGTATATCAAGAAATATCCGATAGTGCCGTCCGAACAGTATGTGAAAGATTGGAGTTGGCAGCGGGAGCAGGCGGAGGATTTGGCGTGATGAAGTATTTCGATTACGTTACCGAGAGTATCGATAAGGCATGTGACTTTATCGAAAAAATACAAGCGGAAAATAAGCGACTACAGGCGGAAAATGAACGATTAAAGGGAGAAATTGAAAAATTAAAAGTAAGATATGAGTTCATTGCTCAATTTTGCCTAAATGGTCGTGAATTTAAAGATCGACATATATCGGATGTGTTTAATGATTTTATGAAACGTTTCGCTGTAGAGGGAAAGGGTGATCAAAATGGGAATCCTCGATGAAATCGGCTTTACGCCTGAGCAATATAAAACATTGAGTAAGCATATGAGCGATGAAGAAATAGCACAAGAGGAATTACTGGTTTCCGGGCGCACTTTAAGCGCCTGGAAGCAAAGAAACGGCATAAAATCAGACAGGACACCGAGCGGCCGTAAATTTACCCGGGAGGAATGGGAAGAAAAACGCAGGGAAGGCTTGAAAGAACAACAAACATGAATTGATAGACGCGGAAATCGAATTTGTAATCAATAAAAAGGGGGACTATTCATGAAATACTTTGAAGTTGTTGCACCATATTATGCGTTGATTGCGGCAGAGGATGAGAAAACAGCTATTGAGATATATTCGAAAGATTGGTTCGAAGTTGATGAGAGTTTCAATGAAAACGTTACGGAAGTTGATCGGAAATGTGCTCTTGGGAAATTCGGGGATGTTGTTGGGCAAGAAAATCCGGATATTCACCTTACAAGAATGGTGGATGAATTCGAAAAAAGATCAAATGAGTTTCTATTGATTGATGGGAGGTTAGCGAAATGATCACAGCATTCAAAATCATCCTGCTGCTCATCATGATCTTATCGTTTATCGGAGTCATAGGAGAGAAAGAAGACAACAAGCTACGGGATATTATGGCGGCAGTGTGCATATCTTCAATGATTAGCTCTATAGTGGCGTTCATCACGCTTTGAGGGGGATGGTAAGGGGTGACAAGTTTAAACGTTATCAAGGGAATTCTGGTGGCTTTAGGCGGTGTATTCTGGATCGGGTATTTGTGGGTATACAGGCCGGAGATCGGAGAGATAGCGACTGTTGCCATATTCACGGTTGCGCTTGTGATCGCAACGGATATAAGAAAAATGTTTATCGGGACGATCTGCTTTCTGGTCAGCGCGCTTTCTTTAGCATCATTCGGGTATTTGTATCTGGAGAGCATCAAGCAGCTTATTGTGATGCTGTTGGTCGCTTCTCCGATGGCGTCGGCGATGTTTCTGCATGTGGCTGAGCAAGACTCAAGATAAAGGAGGGGCGACGATGCATCTAAATGTGGTTAAAGGTGATTTTGTAATAGCTGAATGGAATGACGAAGATTGGAAGGAATTTAGAAAAACTACACATAATTTGAGAATGCAAGGTTATAGAAAGATCGGCCAAGAATCAGATTACCTTAATTACTATGAGCATTATCGTAAAAAGGGAAAAAAGAAAGTTGTTACAGTAACTATGCTATGTATGTAACGAACAAGCGGCCGGAGCCGGGAAGGATGAAGAAAATTGAGGAAATACGAAGAAAAAGAAGTCACAAAAACGGAAAGTGTATTGGTGGAAGTGGTATGTGATACATGCGGGAAAACCATCGACACAAAAGATCGTTCAAAGGATTACTATAAAGTCACAACGCACCATAGTAGATGGGGAAATGACAGTATAGACAGCATTAGATATTTGGATTTTTGCAGCTATGAATGTCTTCTCGAAAACATGAATGATTATTTCAAAAATGGAGCAGATACAGATTGTTATGAAATTAAGTTTGTAGAAGGAGATTAGCGGCCGGAGCCGGGAAGGAGAATGAGGGATGTCTGAAGCAACGGATGGAAAAAGAAAACAGCTACTCGAAAAATTAGAAGGTTTTCGAAAGGCCTCAGGGAATAAAGTGACTTTTGAAAAAATGAGCACCGAGCAGTTGGAAAATTTCTATAAATCTTTAAAACACTGTGAACCGATAGCTAGGTCTCTGAGCAAGTTAGACGATAAGCAACGGAAGAAGTTCTTTCAAATCGGGCAGCAGGTACTTTCTAGGCATTTCAAGATATAGTGGTATAAGGAGGAAGCGAAATGAAAAAGGAACACGTCAAGACAGTTTATTCAAACAGCAGTCAAAAAGCGATCGAACACGCAAAGCACGCTTGGCATTTAGGTTTTGTGGTGGATATTGAACAAACGCGGGTACAAAGGCCTTTTGATGAATATGGTCAGCCGGACGAAGATAAAGCATTTCGAGTTCATATATACAGATTTATTGAAGGAGAGAAAGTTGTATGAATGAACAATATACGTTACTTATTAATCATCGGGGTTGGTTGGAATTTGTTATAGAATTTGATGGAGAGTCAGGCCTTTTATCAACTGCTTTTAGTTCCGACGGTTACCCTAGTGGGTTTGAACCGATAACATTTGATACGTTAATTGAGGCGGCTGTCGCCAAGCAGAAAGTCGAGGAACTTTGTAGGGAAAATGAATGGGATTATGAAGTATTAATTTTTCCTTACCCTTGTAATACGGATATAGTCTCTTCTTGGCTAAATACTAAATCTACGAAACAGCCGAAGTATGCGGAAGCCGGCGGTAATGATACCCAAAATATTATTAATATGGCGGCTGTTCAGATTATCTCTCAATCCTAAAATTTTGGTATAATAAAAGCAGATGAAAACAAAATAATCGTCCTAGATGGAAAGCCTGCGGACACTGAACTTACAGCTTTTACGCTGTTTGTTTGGTGTCCGTTTTTTATTTTCGCAACTTTTCAGTCACACCCCGCGATCACTAGGGTGTCAAAAGGAGGCTGAAAACATGAAAAAGACCAAAAAGAACACGCGGAAAAAGCAGGAAAAGCTCACTGAACGGGATTTAAGGAACCTGATGGATACAAACAGGCCTATCTATAAAAGAGCCAAAGGCGGGGCATTCAGACAACGATAAGGGGGCGTATGAATGAACAAGCAAGAAACAATCTGGTGTATTAATTTAACGATTTCCTTGGTGGCATTTTGGTTTTTGGTATTTGTATTAAAGATTAACGTCAGAACCATTCATGAAGTGATGTGGATCTATTTCCTTATTACATTTGTACCGATCATATCAAAAGCGATTTACCGAAAGCTCTTTAGCCAAAATAGAAAGGGTGGGAATTGATCATGTATAAAAAAGAGATTGAAAAACTGATCAGTAGTTATCACTGGATGGCAAAAGAGGTTCAGAGATTGCAAAGGGTGCTTTACGGTTCCGACATCCCTATGCGGAGCTGGGGTGTTGCTCAATACGGTTTGGAGGCAGCCATGCCAAAGGGAAGCCCCGGGAAGAGTCAGGCCGAGCTGAGGGATATGGACATGAGAGAGGAACGTCTCTACAAGCGTCTAGAATACTTCGAGGAACGCGTATACGCGATTGAGGCGGCAGCAAGAAAGATCGAAGGGGAGCAGCACAAAGTGATTTATGATTGCATGACGGAAGGAATGAGCTATCGAGCCATCGGTCTCCATCTTGGAATATCTCGGGAAACCGTACGGCGAATGAAAGACGAGATCATCAACCAGTTGTGCCAAAATTGCCGCATTGTGCAGTTGTTGAATCCGGAAAAATCCGTCGTGTAAAATGGAAGGCAGGACGGGGAGGCAGGTTCCCCAGTTTTACCACTTCACAAAATAAAGTGAGAAAGAGCGTCACTGCTAATGAGCGGGGGCGCTTTTTTTATGCGGTGGCGGAATAGGTAGACGCTTAGGCATAAGATCGGATACGACTCGGCGAGGTTTTAAAACCCATGGGAACCGTTAAAGGGGAAGTCAGGTAAGCTGCTGCCCGTTGTGGTGAAATGCCGATCATGCAAGGTGCAAATCCTTGCCCGCATATCAAAAGGGAACTTACGCCCGGCTATTGAATAGCCAAATGGAACCACTTTAGAGGCCATTGGGTCGGTGGGATAGGTAATAATTGTGGGGCGGAGCAGGGCACTTGAAGATGTGGGTTAGGGTGTCCACAGACTATCTACCATGCGTAGAAAAGTATTCTTGAAGCGCATAAGGTGTTTCATGCAGGGGTGGCGGCGCATGGCTAGGGTGTCGCGAGCGGATATGAGTATAGGTCGGATCAAGGTCCGCAATTCGCTATGAATTCGCTATTATGAGCTCATCTGCCATGTGCAGAAGGAGAATCCCGAAGTACGTACGGCGTCATCGGGTTTTAGGGTTCGGGGTTAGCCCGGACGGACATATTGCCGATAAGGCCTTTGCTACTAACTACTTTGTAGGGTGAACCCGTCACAGCCTTATCACGGGCGGCAATAGTTATGGGAAAGCGGCTTGCGCGATGCAGGTCGCTTTTTATGTTTGTTGTGACACGCGTCTGGAAGAGGGCGGCAACTGTCTGCCAGTACGGGCGCGGCTCAGAGCGAATATGGGAGGGGCGGAAACTATGGGAAAGGTTACAAGAGTGTATCCGGGGCCTAACAACGGACTGATCAGATGGATCGAGGAAAATTTCGGAGAGATCGACGGATATGCGGCGACTTTCAAGATGAGAGATGGAACAGTTCGGACAATATATGACGCATTATCGCCGGTTGATGCCATTGGAATGGCTGAGATCGGGAAAAGCGCCATTCAGGAAGCTATAGACGAGGATGAATTTGTCCCGAGACCATAAAGGCGGTAATGATTATGATTCTACGACAATACTTACAGGACAAACGAGAAGAAGAACGCGAGAAAGCGAGAGAATCGGCCCGAAAAACTCACAAGTGTCATGGATGCGTATGGGGGACATGGGCCGGGAATAAATACGTCTGTCCTTTTGGGCGGTGCGTGAAAAACAAGTGAGGGAGGCGGTGTCATGTAAATGGATTGGGAGAAAATCAAAAAGGAATATGAAACAACTGATCTGACATTGAAGGCACTGGCCGAAAAGCATAATGTTAAAATCGGTACTTTGAAGAGCAGGAAGAGCCGGGAAGGTTGGGCGCGTGGACCGACGAAAAAGGATGCAACCAGAGTTAAAGAGGTTGCAACCCCTCAGCCTATTATCGAATCTGACGATTTAACTGAAAAGCAGAAGATGTTCTGTCTTTATTATATTAAGTATTTCAATGCGACAAAGGCATATCAGAAGGCTTATGGTTGCAGCTATCTATCAGCGAAGACGGAAGGCCATAAAACCCTTGCGAAGCCTTACGTAAAAAAAGAAATTGAAAGATTGAAGGCGGAGCAACAGCAGGGTGTTTTCTTGGATGCTCAAGCAGTCTTGCAAAAGTACATCGATATTGCATTCGCTGATATAACGGACTTTGCAACGTTCGGGAAAAGGGAAATACCGACGGAAGACGAGGAAGGAAACCCTATTACGAAAGAAGTCAATTATGTTGATTTCAAAGAGTCGGCAGAAGTAGACGGCACAATTATTACAGAAGTGAAAAACGGTAAAGACGGTGTTTCCGTTAAACTGGCCGATAAGATGAAAGCCCTTGAGTTCTTGGCGAAATACACTGATCTACTTTCAGAAAACGACCGCAAAAAGCTACAGCTCGAGAAAATGAAAGCCGAAACCGAACTAACGAAAGGGCGCATCGATAAGACAAAAGCCGAAATCGAGCGACTGAACGACGACGAAAACGACTCAACATTTGAAATTATCATCAAGGATAAAGGTGAGCGATGATGGAAAAAGAAGTGAACCCCCGTTTCAGGGACTTTCTTTTTGATTGGTCGCAGAAGTTTTATTTTCTTGTCGGTGGCTACGGATCATCAAAAAGCTATCATGTTGCTCTCAAACTGATTCTGAAACTGCTGCAAGAAAAGCGGACAGCCTTAGTCGTCAGAGAAGTTTATGACACACACAGGGATTCAACCTTTTCTCTGCTTGAAGAGATCATCACAGACTTAGGGCTTGACCATAAAATCCGGTGCGTAAGCTCACCGATGCAAATACGATTTCCGAACGGCAGCAAGATCATTTTTAAAGGGATGGACAAGCCGGCAAAACTAAAATCGATCAATAATGTATCAATTGTATGGGTTGAAGAGTGCTCAGAAGTCAAATATGACGGGTTTAAAGAGCTGCTGGGGCGCTTGCGGCATCCGACTTTAAAATTACACATGATTCTGTCCACGAACCCTGTCAGCAAAGGGAACTGGTCGTATAAACACTTTTTCAAAGATGAAGTAAATCAGTTCTTTGTCTTGGACGACGAAGAGCTTTACAAAAAGAAAACCATCATAAAAAACAACACCTATTATCATCACTCCACAGCCGATGATAATTTATTTTTGCCCGAAAGCTACATCGAGCAGCTGGAAGATCTGAAAACCCACGATCCAGACCTTTACCGCATTGCCCGAAAAGGTCGTTTTGGCGTTAACGGAAAGCTTGTCCTGCCACAGTTCGAAGTGATGGGGCATGAAGAGGTTATGAAAGCAATTAGGGCTATCGACAGGCCGATTTTAAAAAATGGCATGGACTTCGGTTTCGTGGATTCGTATAACGCCTTGGTACGTATGGCGATCGACCATAAAGAAAAGATTTTGTACATCTACTGGCAGTATTACAAAAACGACACGACCGACGACAAAACGGCAGAAGACTTGAAAGACCTTAAACGCGTTTTGATCAAGGCGGACAGCGCGGAGCCTAAAACAATTCGATTCTTTCGGCAGCAAGGCTTTCTCATGAAGGCCGCAAAGAAGTTTCAAGGCTCGCGGTTGCAATACACCAAGAAAGTAAAACGATTCAAGAAAATTATTTGCTCCGATCAATGCCCCGATGTCATTAGGGAGCTGAAGGACCTTACTTTCGCAGTCGACAAAGACGGGAACATCATCGAGGACGAATTCAACATCGATCCTCATACATTCTCGGCCATTTGGTACGGCTTGGATGATTATGAGGTATCAAACCTTAAAGGGCATGGGGTAACAAGGAGGTTTAGAGATTGATAAAATTCTTAGATCAAATCAGAAAAAGCGGCATATCAGGGGACTTAATTTCTCAGATTATCCAAGAGCATAAACAGGACCATGACCGGATGAAAAAATTATACGATCGATACAAGGCAGAGCCGGACGGCGTGCCGATTCTTCAACGGAAAGCGATCGACTATGAAGATTTTGAAACCGGGCGCATTAAGCGGATTGACCATAAAGTAAACAACAAACTGAATAACTCTTTTGATTCCGATATTGTCGATACCAAGGTCGGCTATCTATTCGGCCATCCAATCGCATATGAGGTTGATGATAAAAAGGATTCTTTAAAGCGGCTGATCGAGGACTTTAATTTGAGAAACCACGTTCCTGACGAGGACAGCGAGTGGGGGAAAATGGCCTCTATTTGCGGATACGGCGCCCGTCTTGCTTACGTGGATAAGGAAGGGGAAGAAAGGATCAAAAACATCGATCCTTGGGAAGTGGTTTTTCTCACTGACGGAAATATCCATGAACCCGAATATGCTTTGCGATATTACGAGACATGTGACGGACAGCAAAAAGCGGAGTTTTACGATGACACAACGATTCATTTTTACAGCACGAAGGACAGTGCAGTGTTTAAAGAAGACCACAAGCAGCCCCATATGTTTAAAGGTTGCCCACTGTTTGGGTTAGCTAACAATAAGGAGTTAAAAGGCGATGCCGAGAAGGTATTGTCTCTTATTGATGCTTATGACCGCACGTTATCTGACGCCAGCAACGAGATCGAGCAGTACCGTTTAGCATATCTCGTTCTGAAAGGTTTAGGCGTAGACGACGAAACCATGGAAAAGCTGAAAGAAACCGGGATTCTACAGCTGTTGGAAGAGAGTGACGATGTCAGCTATCTCACGAAGGACATCAACGACGCCATAATCGAGAACCATTTAAACCGGCTGGAAGAAAATATCCTTCGTTTTGCTAAGTCCGTCAATTTTACAGACGAATCATTCGGCGGCAATGTCTCGGGTGTCGCTATGAAGTACAAACTGATGGCGCTTGAAAATAAGTGCATCACGATGGAACGTAAAATGACAGCAGCCCTTCGGTATCAGTTTAAAATCCTTTTTTCTGCATGGGGAACGAAGGGCAAGGCCAGCGAAGATGACTATCTAAAAGTATGGTTCGGATTCAAACGCAACCTGCCGGTGAATATCCTCGAAGAGGCTCAAATCACAGCAAGCCTGAAAGGACTTGTCAGCGAAGAAACACGGCTTTCTTTACTGTCATTTGTGGATGACGTTCAATACGAGCTCGAGAAAATGAAAGAAGAGGAAGAGGAATACAGAAACAGCATGCCGCCGTTGACTGACATCGACACAGATCAGGACGATGGCGGTGACGAAGATGAACCAGAATGATATTGACAAGTACCTTGATGACATGATCACCGAGGACGCGAAAAAGATTGATGTCGTTTTCGCTGAGCGCCTTAAAGAAATCAATCAGCAGATTGCCCTTTTATATGCGAAATACAGCACAAACGGGCAACTGACTATGGCTGATTTAAATAAATACAACCGGCTTAAGAAAGAAATGGAGCGTATGACAGAGGAATCCTCAAAGGCATTCAAAACAATCCTGACGATTGTCGAAGCGTTAGCCGCAAAACAATTCCTTGAGAACTATATGCGCTCTGCTTACCTCTATGAAATGGAAGCCGCAGTTAACCTGGGCTTCAGTATACCGACAACCGAGGTGATCCGGCAGGCCATTCTTAACCCGATAGCAGAATTGACGCTTTCCGCAATATACAAGCGGCATCGGGATGATTACGTCCGTCAAATACAAATCTCTATTGCACACGGTATACAGGCGGGCGAGGATTATTCGAAGATAGCGAAACGCATTGAGAAAAACACCGAATTTGCCCGCAGAAAGGCTCGTGACGTGGCGAGAACGGAGGTTCATAGGGTACAAGTCTTGGGAAGGCTCAAAAGCGCTGAGAAGGCCTCAAAAAAGAGCAAACTCGAAAAAATGTGGAATGCCACACTTGACCTGAAGACAAGAGCCGGGCACAGGAAACTCGACGGGAAGACGGTTAAACCGACCGGATTGTTCAAATCGATTTACGGCGGTGTCGGGCCGGCGCCCGGACAAATGCACAACCCCAAGGATGATATAAACTGTCGTTGCACAATCGCGTTCAAAGTAAATGGCGTTTTGCCAGATACGAGACGAGCAAGAAAAGACGGTGCGGGGGCAGGCGAGACTATCCCATATCAAACGTATGAAGAGTGGTACAAATCCATTGAGAAGAAAGGGAAATGACATGGGAAAATACGATTTTTTGACGGTTGAATTGTGTTCAGAAGTCATTTGCGAGCATAACGGGATGGTTCATGTTGCTGTTACGGTCGACGGGTCATTAGCGGGCATTTTCGTTGTGAGTGAATCCGAATATGAAAGGGTGTTCTTAAATGGCTAAATTAGAGATCAAATTGACGGAAGAAGCGCGGAAAAGGAAAGAAGAGAGACCGGAAAATGTAGGGCTTGTATTCTCGGACTATGATGTTTTAATAGACGGCCACGAACCGACGCATTTAACTGATTTAAAGCTTTCTATGAGAGTCGGAGAGTTTAACGAAGCTACAGTAACATTTGTCGTTGATGAAATTGACGTTGACGCCGAATTTTTAGCAGCACTCGAAGCGAAGATCGAAGCTGACAAGGTAGCGGCAGAATCGCCTGAAGAAATGACAGAAGACACTACAGATGAAGATCATACGGAAGAGGGCGAATAACATGGGTGATGACAACGGAATCAACTGGCGCGAAAAAGCTGTAGACGCAATGGGGAAACTCGTGAACTTGCTCGAAAGAATTGAGAGCGAAACTGAAAACGAGCTATTCGGGGAGGGGGACAAATAACATGTCGGTGAAAGATGTTTTATATTTGGATGACGAAGAAAACAAACGAATTAAGCGATTAATAGAAATGCAGGATGTCGCTGCTAGGTTTGGAGACAACGAAGGATATGACGAAATTTATCGAGAGTTGAAACGATCGCTTTTTATACACGAAAAGTAACAGTCGCCACGTAGCGGCTTTTTATTTTGTCCTGAGCATGACGTTAAAAGGCTTATTTTTTATGCACTCATAACAGGCGCGCACTGTAGAGGGCAAAGGAGGAAATCAAAGTGAATTTAGAAGAAGTCAAACAATTTCTCAATGACAATAAAGAAAATACAGACGTAAAGGCATATCTGGAAGAACTTTCGGCCGTGTCAGCCGACAAGGTGAAAGGTTTTCTGGAAACAGATGAGGGGCAAAAACTGATCCGGCCTAAATTGGATCAACACTTCACAAAAAGCCTTGAAACATGGAAAGCAAACAATCTCGATGAACTTGTGAATGCCAAAGTAAAAGAGCTGTACCCAGAAGAAACCGAGGAACAAAAGCGCATTCGGAAGCTTGAGCAAGAGCTCGAGAAGCAGCAGAAAGAAGCTAAGCGCGAAAAGCTTATGAATACGGCGATTTCTTACGCATCTGAAAAGGGATTGCCGACTGATCTTGTCGCTTATTTCCTTGGGGATGACGAAGAAACGACGAAGAGCAACCTTAGCACTCTTGAAGAAAGATACCATGCTGCTGTTCAACAAGCAGTCGAAAACAAATTCAAAGAGAACGGCCGGACCGTGGAGCCGGGCGGCGGTGGTTCTGGTCAAGGTGGAAATTTAGATATTGGTTCGCTTGCTGCGGAAGCAAGTATCAGAAAATAAGGGGGATAACAGAAGATGAGTTTTGATCCAAATAACGTATTGATGCAGGATGCAGTCAAAGGGAAAGTACCATCTGATCAAGGAACATTAGTTTTAAAAGACTTTATGACACAATCAGCTGTCACAAAACTAGCAAAATATGAGGAAATGACTAAAACCGAGAAGACATTCACTTACCTTGCGTCTGGTCCCGGAGCTTACTGGGTTGGTGAAGGTGAAAGAATCAAGACGTCCAAAGCTACATGGTTAGAAGCTAAAATGACCTCAAAAAAGCTTGGGGTCATTGTCCCAGTAACAAAAGAGTTTTTGAATTACACCGTTAAAGACTTTTTTACTCAAATGCGGCCAGCAATCGCGGAAGCGTTCGCTATTAAATTCGACCAAGCGGCACTTTTTGGCATTGAATCGCCTTTCGGAAAAGGTACTTCTGTATTCGAAAAAGCACAAGCAGCAGGAAACACCGTTGTTTTGAATTCTCTAGGCAACCTTTACGATGAGTTAAACGCAGTGATGGCACTTACTGAGGAAGCCGACAAAGACGTCAACGGATTTACCACAACACGGCGTTTTAAATCAAAATTGCGTGGCGCTAAGGATGGTAATGGCAATCCTATTTTCAACGACCCGAAAAATGGGGCGCCTGCTGAGGCTTTAGGTCTGCCAATCGGATTTGTTGATTCTAAGTCTTGGGATTATACAAAAGCACATCTACTGGCAGCCGATTGGGATTATACCCGTTATGGAATACCTCAAGGAATGGAATACCATATTTCTCAAGATGCAACATTAACAACGGTTGTTGATGAAGACGGTAAACCTATCAACTTGTTTGAACGTGACATGTTTGCTCTCCGCGTGACTCAGCAAGTCGGATTTATGACACTCTCTGACGAAGCATTTGCGGCTCTTACACCAGAAGCAGAAGCGGGGGCGTAATAGATGAGTTTCACATCGAAAAACTACAAGACAAGCGGCGGCGATAAGTGGGTTATCGGTGGCGAACTGGAAATCAAATCAGGCGCAAAAGTATCTGGTCTGCCCGGATCAGCGCCGGGTCCCGACAGTATCACGTCTGAAATGATCGGGGAAGGGCAGGTCAGGAACCGAAATATCGGTGATGGGTCTGTAAATAGTCGTAACATCGGAAACGGCAGTGTGCAGAATAATCACATTCAAGCCAAGGCGGTCACATTGGACAAAATGGGTGATGATGTAACGGCCAAATTCATGGACATTGAAAACCGTCTTAAAGCGCTGGAAGGCTCGGGAGGTTCTTAATTTGAAGATCACAAACGGATCTAAAACGATAGATGTGACAGAGAAGGCGTATAGAGTGGTCTATGCGCCTTTTGGCTTTAAAAGGGTCGAAGATACCGGAGAAGCTGTTCAGGAGGCGGCTGTGCCTGTTGATTTATTCGATATGACCAAAGAACAGCTGAACAAAGTCAACAAAAGCGACATTATAGCCTTTTTAGAGCAACAGGGGTTTGAATTTGATTCAAGCGCCAAAAAAGAAGACCTGATCAAAGTCGTTTTAGGCGAAGAATAGGAGGTCCTCTTTATGGATGTCCAGACTATCAAAACCATGTTGGGGATAACCACAGATAGGCATGACGCTTATTTGAAAGAGGTTATTCCCCTTTTTATTGAATTCGCGAGGGATTACTGCAACAACAAGTTTCTTGTTAATGGCGAGGAAAAGCTGCCGGGGGGCGTGAAGCTGTTTGTCGCAAAAGCGATCGAGTTTAATATGTCGCCCTCGAATTTAAGTGGTCGCAGCATGGGTGATGTGTCTTACTCTTTCCAGACGGAGCTGCCGGAAACCGTTATGCGTCACTTGAAACCCTATAGGATTTTGAGGGTTAAATGATGATTTACGAATATGATGAATTCCCACACACGTTCACTGTTCAGAAGCTTGAGAAAGTGCCGGATGGTGGGGGTGGATACGAGGAAAAGTATGTTGATTTCATCACAATCAACGGTTTCGTTTGCGGGGTGAGCTCTCGGGAATTTTACCAAGCGCAGCAGTTGCAGAATCCTGTTGACTGCAATGTGTATTACCCATATCGCACCGATATTGATAAAACAATGAGGATCATCTATGAAAATAAAATACTCATTTTCAAGTCGGCGCCGATCGATCAGGGCGGCATGCACGAGATCATGAACCTCAAATGCGAGGTTTCGGGGGTGCTTGAAGACAATGGCGAAGGTTAGCGGCAGATGGGTTAGGCAGATGCGAAGGGCTACAGATGAGTTCAGAAACCGTGTTATCGATGACGTTAAGCAGATTGTTACTGATACAGCCGAGCTGATTTATAGTCATGCTGTTTTAAACGCCCCGACAGCTATGATAGACGGCGGTAACCTGAAAAACTCTATCGAGATCGACTATAAAGACGGCGGCCTGACAGCGGTAATATCTGTCGGAGCGAGTTACGCGATTTATGTCGAATACGGAACCGGCATCTATGCTGAAGACGGGAACGGCAGAAAAACACCGTGGGTGTATTACGATACCAAGCTCAATCAGTGGGTTTTCACCCGGGGGATGCGCGCGCAGCCATTCTGGAACCCGGCAGTTGACGAAGGTATGCGCTATTTTGTAAGTCAAATGCGATAGAAAGGGGCTGTTATTATGCGGTCAGCCATGTGGCCGTTGCAGACAGCTATATTCAAAAGGCTTTCAACTGATAAAGAGCTGAATGCACGCGTCACTGGTGTGCTTGATGCAGTCTCGAAAGATCAGAAAAAGCCATATGTAACAACTGGCGACGATGACGTTTCGCCGTTTGAGACAAAAACGTCAAAAGGCGAGATTATCAATGTCGTTTTACACTGCTGGAGCGACTACAACGGCAAAAAAGAAGCTATGCAAATCCTTGATTTGATGCTGCAAGCATTAACGAAAGAGCCCCTAGAAATAGAGGGCTTTTCTTTATGCCGTTCTGAGATGAGCGGAATGCAGGTGATCACCGACATAGACGGCTACACAAAGCACGGCATTCTCAGAATGCGCTACACAATAAACAACTGAAAGGATGAAAAATATGCCAGATTTATTGAATGGTAAAGATGAGGTTTACTTTGTCCAACCGATGAATGCCACTGGAACAGAAGGGCTTTTCATCGCTTTCCAAACGGAAGGTAACCACACGAAAGAGCAGGATACAGTCGACGAGACGACAAAATCCGGCCGGATCGTTGGCTATGGTCCGAAATCGGAAAACATTGAGCTGACATATTATGCAGCCGTTACCGACCCCGGACAGGACGCGATCGAAAAGGCTTATGATAACGAGGAAGCAATTCAGGTCTGGAAGGTAAATCTAAACTTGAATGAAAATCAAAAGCATACATCTGAATATGGGCATGCGATTATTGAGAGCTTGGAGAAAAGCGCGCCGCAGGACGGCTTTATTGAGGTTTCAACGACTCTTCCTGTTCTGGGAAAAACGTTCAAGGGTGAATTAGCTCCATTACCTCAAAGTCTCCTTGATGAGATCAGATCTTCTGCGGGCGCAAAAAAATTCATGCAGTTTGGGGAAGAAGGCAAAACTACACCCTAATGCGCCCCAAAATCTATCGTTCACGGCTACGACTGACAGCGTGACCGTGGATTGGACGGCGGTAGATGGGGCGACTTCATACAAAGTGTACAGGGGATCTGAAAAAGTGTTCTACAAAGAAGTGACAGAACCAAAATGCACGCTTACGGGAATTGCGCCAGATACTAAACTGACTGTTAACGTATCTGCTGTTAATTCTGCCGGCGAATCGCCTATGACTGAAATTGAAACAAGGACGAAACCGGTAGAGGCCTAATATTCACTTTGAAAATAAGATCATGAGAGCCCGGGCAATAGCCGGGCTCTTTTGAATTTAAAAACAATCTGGAGGTTTTATACATGGCTTACTTAACAATTGACGGAAAAGATTATGCTGCACGTTGTGACTTTGCTTTTGACAGAACAGCAAACGAAAAATATGCAAAAGAAGACAAGAACGGTGACAAGTCTGGAGGAACATTATCAATCTATCTAAGCCTATTAAATGATGACGCGGCTTACTTATCTGCATTTTGGGATTGTGCACTTGCTTACCTCAAAAAAGGAAAGCCTTCTGTTGAACAAATCGAGGAAGCGCTCGCCAAGATTATCAATGAAGATGAAACAGGTAATGCAGCAGATGAATTGATCAAAGAAGCATTCAAGACGTTGGATTCCGCGGGTTTTTTCAAAGGAAAGATCCGTCAGCACTGGAAGATGATCGAGAAGATGGCGCAACCGAAGAAAGTGAGTCCGAACGAGACGCCAGAAATGGAAGCGAAACGTCTGGAAGAGGACGAAGCCAACAAGGAGATGCTCGAAATGATGAAAGAAGCATACAACGAGAAAACGGGATCGACTACGACCAAGTAATTGTCAATGCAGCTCGTTGGCTAAATGTCCATGACATCGACTTAATCATGTCTTGGACACCCAAAGAATACAAGTTGCTCATAAAAGGGGCGAAATTGAAAGAAATCGATCAATGGGAGCGCATGGCGAGAAATGCAATGTTTCACCGTTATGCGCTCAATGAAAAACGCCCAAAAGAATCAAAAATGTTTGATGCGAGAAAAGCAAAGCGTGAGCTTGAGCGAGACATCACAGGTGACGCAAACAACTGGCGATCATCAAACGTTAATGAGCTGGGTTCTAAAGCCAAAGCTGTTCAGCGTTTTAACGATGCCATTCGCGCTCATTTTGGAAAACAATTGTAGAAAAGGGGTGAGGGTATGATCGAAAGGCTGACTGCAATCATTGAGGCTGAGACGAGAAAATTCAACAGGAGCATGGAACGTGTCAATGATATGATGCGCCGTATGACTGACCACCAAACTGTTGAGATTGAAGCAGAGATTGCAAGCTTTCAAGCAAGAGTCAGGGAAGCGGAACAGCAGATTGATCGTTTTATCCATCGGCATGAACGAACCCGAGTAGATTTAGACGCTGACTCTGACAATTTAAATAGAGCCATTACAACGGCAAGGACTGAGCTTGGATCATTGCCCAACCGGGTAACCACCAATATTAACGGAGATACTTCGGATTTAACCCGGGCAGTTGCTGGTGCACAAGCAGAAACCAGATCTTTGCCTAAGAGAGTATGGATCAAAATCGAAGCGAGAATTGACCGTTTTGAAAATAACATGAATCGCCTGGCCAAAATCACTAACTCCGTTTCAACTGTCATAAGCCATTCACTCGCAGGTGCTTTTACATCCATATTGCCTGCGATTTCTCCGGCGCTTGCCAGTATTACTGGCGCTATTGGATCACTGGGGCCGATGCTCGGCGCGGCGTCAGGCGGGGTTATGGGGCTTGCGAGCGCATTTTCGACCGCAGGAACCGGCGCGGTTGCCTTTGGCGCTGTGGCAGTATCTTCTCTTAAAGGTGTTTTTAAGGCCTCAGATGACTTAAATAAGCTTCAACAGAAGTTAGACGAAACAACTGACGCAAAAGAACGCGCAAAAATTATGGAGAAGATCAAAGTCATACAGCAGTCTTTAGGAAAAGAAGAGAAGAAGGCGCTTGCGACTTTGGAAGATTTCAAGGCCAACTGGACGGAAATATCAAATTCTGTTCAGAAGCCTATATTAAAGACCTTCACGAGCTCGCTGACGACGTTCAAAGGCGTTCTAAATAGTTTAAGACCCATGTTTAAAAGCGTGGCAAATGGCGGCCTTGAATTAGCGAAAAGTATGAATGCCGCATTTAAAGATGCGGATATGAGGCGTTTCATAGATTTCATGAATAAAAACGCGGGTCAAGCCTTTGTTACATTCGGCAAAATTGCCGGCAATGTCCTGCGTACTGTGATGAATTTAATCGTGGCTTTTGGTCCACTGGGTAATGATATGGCTGCAAGCATGGAAAAAGCGACTGCTTCATGGGTGAAATGGTCAGCAAATTTAGGTTCGTCAAAGAAATTCCAATCATTTGTGGAGTATACGAAAACGAACGGCCCTAAATTATTGCAGATTATCAGAAACTTATCAGGAGGCTTGACGAAGCTTTTCGCTGGCTTTGCGCCGATGTCTCAGGACATGATGACATCCCTTGTCGAAATGACAAAACGATTCAATGAGTGGGCGGGAAGCGTCACCAAAACAAAGGAATTCCAAGCATTCATTGACTATATTAGAACCAATGGACCTACAGTATGGAGCACATTGGGAGAAATATCAAAAACTATTATCAACCTGCTTGTTGGTATGGCTCCTTTAGGCCAAACCATTCTGCAAACTGTAAACGGGTTTTTAAAGTTTACAAATGCGGCAATGCAAGCAAATCCAGCGATAGGACAGTTTATTGCGGTTGCTATTTCATTAGTGGGGGCGTTAAGAGCTATTGTTCCTGCAATGGTCGCCGTTAGTGCTGTGACAAATGGATTGAAAGATTTCAAGGTTGCAGCAAGTTATCTGATAAACTTCAGAAATACTGCGGCAGGCATAAAGTTAGCTGGGCTTATCACTCAATTAAAAGGAGCAACCATAGAGGNNGGCGGCGGCAGCGTCGTCTACTGCAAATGCTGTGAAAATGGCCGCCTCTTGGACTGCAATGAAGATTTCAGCGCTGATAACGTCGTTAAAAAACGGCATTATCCAGATGGGGCTATGGATCAAAAACATGGCACTAATGGCGGCGCAATCAATCGCCCAAGCAACACGTACAGCCACAGCTTGGACCATTATGAAAATCTCTTCATTTATCACCATGCTCCAAACCGGCATTAGACAAATGGCTCTTTGGATCACTCAAATGACTGTCATGGCAGCTCAATCGTTAACGCAAGCTGCACAGATGGCAGCGGCCTGGACGGCGGCAAAGATCAGTTCATTCACTTCTTTTTTGATGAATGGCATCCAACAAATGATCTTGTTTGGGAAGCAGCTTGTTGTATTAGCGGCTCAAGCATTGGCTCAGGCTGCAAGAATGGCCGCGGCTTGGGTTATGGCGATGGGTCCTGTTGGCTGGATCACGACGGCGGTCGTTGGGTTAGTTGCGCTTATCATTGCAAACTGGGACAAAGTGAAACAGTTCACCCTTCAAATTTGGGGTGTGATTTCTGAATGGCTAAAAGGAGCATGGGAAGGAATAAAGGCGGCCGCGACAGCAACATGGAATGCTATCACGTCCTTTTTCTCTACCGTTTGGAATGGGATTGTATCGACTGCAAAATCGATTTGGGGCGGCCTGTCGTCTTTCTTCAAAGCTCAGTTCAACCTATACAAAACAGTTTTCACGACCGTCTGGAATGCAATTAAAGGCTTTGCTTCGTCAATTTGGAACGGAATTGTGAATACTGGAAAATCGATCTGGAACGGTTTGAAATCCTTCTTTTCGGGTTGGCTAAATGCTCAGAAGAAGATTTTTTCAACGGTCTGGAATGGAATCAAAACGGTTCTTTCTTCTGTATGGAAAGGTATAGTTTCGACAGGAAAAAGCGTGTGGAACGGGCTGAAAAGCTTTTTCTCAACGCTGTTAAATTTCTGGAAAAATGTATTTAAAACTGCTTGGAATGCTATAAAGACTGCCGTTTCATCTGTTTGGAAGGGTATTGTATCTGTCGGTAAAAGTGTTTGGGGTGGCTTGAAATCCTTTTTCTCTGGTTGGCTAAACGGGCAAAAGAGTTTATTTTCCAGCGGCTGGAACGCTGTAAAATCGGGCGTAACAGGGATCTGGAAAGGCATGACGTCAACCGGGAAGAATAGTTTTAATGCTTTAAAAGGCGCTGCTTCAGGCATCATGAATGCAACGAAAGACCGAATTAAAAGTATCTGGAACGGCGTTATGTCTTTCTTTAAAGGTATAAACCTCGGTTCAGTCGGTCGGGACATTATGCAGGGTCTAATAAATGGTGTCACTGGCATGTGGGGCGCTGTGACGAGAACATTCTCGAATCTGACAAACTCAATTCCAAAAACAATCAAAAAGCTTCTGGGCATTCACTCTCCATCCCGGGTCATGCGTGATCAAGTCGGTTATCACATTGGCACAGGTATGGCTGCAGGTATCGATAAGTCGCAGTCAAAAGTGAAAGCCTCTGCTGCCCGAGCAGCGAAAGCAGCACAAAAAGCGGCAGAGATTAAAGTAAGTAACAAAATCAAGAATGCTGAGGTTAAATTCGATACCAAAAAAATGGGTGCCGATGCTTATATTAAGACTCTGAAGAAAATTCAGCGACAGTATAAGCTGACGGCCGAACAAAATCGAAAGATTCAAAGAGAAATCTACCAAGCTACGAAAAGCGCCTCAGATAAACAAAAAAAGCTTTGGAAAGAACGGCAGCGCAAGGAAGCGAAGGCGAAACTTGCTTACACGAAGAAGGTTTCCGATCAGATTAAGCGAGCAGAAGCCAAATATGATACAGGTAAAATCAGCGGCAATACCTATATCAAAACACTGGAAAAAATCAAGAAAAAGAACAAGCTGACATCAGATCAACAAATCAAAGTCCAGCGGGAAATCTATCAAGCACAAAAGGCAATGGCCGACAAAGTCAAAAAGCAGAAGGAAGCCGAGAAAAAGGCTGCCGACAAGATCAACAAAGGCATTTTGTCAGCGAATAACGCGTACCTTTCCAAATTCAAGAGCATCAATGACAAGTTAACCGCAGACATCAAGGCGGCCAACGATGCCTATAAGAAAGAATTGCAAGACCGAGCAAATGCAATATACAGTGCGATCGGTCTATTTGACGATGTTTCAAGCGAGAAGGTTTCCGGTACAAAACTAACCGACAACCTTAAAAAGCAACTGGACAAAATCAAATCCTTTAATTCTGACATTACAAGCCTTGCAAGCAGAGCGCCGAAGGAGTTTGTAGATGAATTAAGACAAATGGGCGTGGGATCTGCTGACCAGATCAATGCGATTTCCCGCATGTCCAGTTCTGAGCTAAACAACTATATAAGCCTCTGGAAAGAAAAACACGCTCTTGCAAGCTCGCAGGCGGCGGAAGAATTGTCAGGGCTTAAAGAGGAAACGGCAAAGAAAATACGAGAGTTGCGATCTGCTGCCAACAAGGAATTAGATTTGTTGAAAAACGACTATCTCCGCAAAATCGGCGAGCTTTCGGTTAATGTCAAGCAGTTGGGTTCGCTTAAAAAGAGCGGCAAGGTTATCGGTTCAAACACAATGGCGGGAATTATCTCTGGGATGAAAAACATGTCCGGGGAACTCGAGAAAGAAGCGAAAGCCATTGCGGCCACAATTGAAAAAACAATCAAGAAAAAGCTGAAAATCCATTCTCCATCAAGGGTAATGAGGGACCAAGTCGGAATGATGGTGCCGGCCGGTATCGCTGTTGGAATTCAGAGCGGTATTGGTGCAGTTCAAAAAGCGATGAATGTCGTCAGCGATGCAATAAATATTCAGCAAGAGGACCTGAATCTCGCATACGACACATCCATTTCAAGTGGTGATATTGGTACTGTTTCAAACGAATTGAGCTCCGAAATCAAAAACCTCGAATTACCAGATAGAACAATAGTAATCGAGATGGACAGCAAAAAAGTCGGACAGGGAGTAGAAAAGCCCGTAACTGACGCGCAAAGAAGATCAAACGCAAGGAGGGTGAGATTTAATTGATCAACTATCAGGATTTACTTCCTAACCAGTGGAAAATTACATTTGATGGGGTCGATATTTCACCCTTCTTTTATGTGAAATCGACTAGCGGCCGGGGCGTAATGGGGCGAGAGGTCAACACAGCCACCATCGGAAATCGTCCCGGCGGCTTCCTCCGTGGAGTCCGAGTCCCTGTAAGGGTCATAACTATTGAAGTGCTTTTCGCCTTCAGCAGCGAAGAAGAATTGAAAAAGAAGCAAGAGGAATTGACATACATTTTACACACAGACGAACCGAAGCCCCTTGTATTTCATGATGAGCCAGATAGAACCTATTACGCCGTCTTTGAAAGTATTTCGGAGAACGAAGAGCAGGGAGGCATTCAGTCGGCTACACTGACATTCATTTGTCCTGATCCTAAAAAATACGGAGAACCAAAACAATATGTATTTGATCCGGGTATACAATCATTCACTAACCCGGGTTATGCAGATATTGAGCCGAAAATTGAATGTGTTTTTACGGAGGCAGGCACTTCTTATGAAGTGTCTTTTTTAAATGATGATGAATCTATTTATAAAACAATTAAAGTAGTCTACAACTTTATCGCTGGCGATACTCTCGTTATTGATTCGGCCAAAAGGAAAGTGACGTGCAACGGAAATTTAATCATGGCCGCACTGCAAGTACAGTCAGACTGGTTCAACATACCACCTCAAAGGCCGATAAAATTGAAATTTAGTCACAAGAGCAGCATCAAGTTTGATGTTGCTTTTTTGTAAGGAGGTCCGTTTATGGCTGACATGTATATTCTGTCACCTGATGAGGAAGTCCTCACGGTACTGTCCAGCGACGGACAAGAGGCATGCAAGTTTTGGGATGCGAAATACAAAGAAGAGCTGAATAAAGGCTCTTCTTTTTCTTTTGTGGCCGACGCCTCGCATCCTGATGCTCGTTATTTGGTTGAAGAAAATCAAGTTATTTTTAAGGATAAGGATGGCCTTCTCAAGCTTTTTGTGATCAAAGAGCTGGACGATGCAGACGAAAACGCAGAGATTAACACGCTTGTAACGTGTGAAGCTGCAATGATGGAACTGGCTGAAACCTTTGTGAAAGACTTCCGGCCAACGGAAAAAACAGCACAATATGTTTTGGATCGTGTGCTTTCCCGTTCAAGGTGGGAGGCGGAGGTCACAGCAGCGCTGGGGACAAACTCAACCACGTTTTATAAGAAATCAGCCCTTGAATGTATTTCCGAGGTTTTAAACCTCTGGGGCGGTGAGCTTCAGGACTATATTGAGTTTGAAGGCAATAAGATCACCCGGCGGGTTTTGAAAATTCTTTCCCGTCGCGGAAAAGACAGCGGGAAACGCTTTGAAATAGATAAGGATACCGAAAAGATCAGCCGTACAGTCATCAGCTACCCTCTGACGGCTTTATGGGGGTATGGGGCTTCTATACCTTCAACCGACGAGAACGGCGAAGAGACAGGCGGCTACACACGTTTTATTGACTTCTCCGAGGTAGAGTGGAAAAAGTCAGAAGGTGATCCCGTCGACAAGCCTTTAGGTCAGGAATGGGTTGGTGATCCGGATCTTTTAAAGCGATTTGGCCGTCTCAAAAACGGCGAAAGAATCCACAGAGAAGGACAATTCAGCAACGAGGATATAACTGATCCAAAAGAGCTTTTAAAAGCGACATATAACCACTTGATAACCGAAGCGTCGAAGATTGAAGTCAATTATGAACTATCAGTCCAACTGCTTCAAAATGTGCCCGGATATGAGCATGAACATGTTGAATTAGGGGATACGACTACTGCCATAGATCGAAATTTCGCTATTCCCATAGAGACAAAACAGCGGATCATATCGATGGAATATGACATCACTGATCCAGACAACACTTGCGTGGTAGAAATCGGTCAATTTTTATCGGTTCTTCAAAAGGATGATCGGATCCAAAAGATACAAGACACAATAGACCGAAACCGTGGGAAATGGGATAGCGGCGGCGAAGTGACAGACGGAAGCTTCCCTGACACCGTCCCCCCTGTTCCTTCAAATGTGAAAATCGAGTCATTATTCCAAGGCGTTTCAATTTCGTGGGATTATAACCCGAGCTCATATATCGCAGCCTATGAGGTTTACGCGTCCCCGGTTAAGGGCTTTACACCGTTACCTGAAAACCGGATATTTTGGGGGAAAGGAAGCAAGTGCGAACATTCGCCCGGCGTTGACCAGGTCTGGTATTACCGGTTGCGAGCGATCAATACACACAAAACGCCGAGCGAATTCACCCCAGAGTTTACAGGGGTTACACGGAGGATTCTAACTGATGACATCCTTTTCGGATCGATCACGGCCGACTTATTAGCAGATTTAGCCGTCAAAGCTGACAAGATTTCACGAGATTTTGAGGACGCAAATATTCTGCCGGGTTCTATCCTTAACGCGCCTGATATTTATACTGTAAATGCAAAACGGTCCGTTAACTATGCAGTAAACGGATTCAATGAAGTTACTGTGACGAAGAACTCGACATCATACTCTTATTTTGGGATTACGACGAGGGGACGTCCGACATTAGCACTTACAAAAGACCAAGTATATACTCTTTCATTCGAATTGAAGAGGTTGACGACAAAAAACTTTTCCTATATTCGATTACTGACAGAAAGCGGCGCATCATACGATATTTCGAACAACCTTTCTGATATTTCAAGCTATCCAACGGATGAATTTGTCCGTTTTGATGTTGTATTTACGGCGCCGGCTACTTTCAGCGATGGACGGCTCGGCATCGGCGGCAGAACTGTAAATAATGGAGATTCTGCGGAATTTGTTTTAAGAAAGCTCCAAATTCGGCGGGGGGACGTCCGGAAAGAGTTCGGTTTCAGTCCTTACGATACGCAGTTAACGGACGGCGTAATCACAAGCCAATACGTTCAGGATGCTGCCATTGTATCGGCGAAAATCGCGGATGCGGCCATCACGTCGGCCAAGATTGCAGAAGCGGCCGTAGGTTCGGCGGCTATCCAAAACGCAGCCATCAAAAGGGCGCATCTGGAAACGGCGATCATTGGAACGGCTCAGATCGAGGACGGGGCCATCACAAACGCAAAAATCGCCAACTTGTCGGCCGACAAGATCAACGCCGGGACAATCAAGGGGATTACGATTGAAGGTTCATTGATTCGCGGTGCCCGGTTCGAGGCTGCCGGACAAAGCAAGGATTTCGAATCATGGATACAGGACGGAACCTTTTATCAATGGACAAGGGACTCCGATAAGAAATATAACAAGCTAACAATCACGGCCGGGATGTTTGAACAAGAAACAGGCGAATATTATAGTTCAGGAAGTGATCTGAATGAGGTTTACAGCACAATCCAAATCGGTAACGGGAAATTCTCGATACGAGGAACCCCTTCTGAAGACCAAACTAGCGGTGTACCACAAATAGAAATTTATTCAGAAGACAAAATCCAAAACAATCCAGATAGATTTTTCGGAGATTTTGAAAAAGTCTCGCGGTTTAGAATGACTCAAGATATTTTTTCAAATGACGACGTCACCGAAATCATGGCTATTACAACAGGCGATCGTAATTTATATGATGAATTAGGAAGTACACCGTACGACACGTTTGATCCAAACGGTGTTAAATCGGCCCTTATTAGCGGCGATAAATCATGGTTCCGATTCAAACCTGTAAATTTCGATGTCGTAGCATCCGGCGGGATGCGTTTGAAAGCCGGCAAACAGGTTTATATTGATACTCCTAATTTAATTTTGCCAGATAAAACGAAGATGATAGGAGGCAATAACACATGGACTCCTTATCCGGCCGTTTTTGGAAGTCTTTCAAGAAGCCTTACAGACACATACGGAGGATTGCAGTGCAATCTCGGAGCTTATGTGTTTGAAACTTCGGTTTTTTTACCATCAAATGGGGGCGCTACCGCATATAACAGCATAAACTATACATTTCCCGGAGACGGTGAAAACAACAAAATTGAAAACTGTTTTGCAGTTTTCGCTCAAGCATATGGAGCGTATTCCAACGCTGTGACAGTCGGTATCGAAAATCAATCATCAAGCGGATTCAAAATGTATGTGAGAGGAACCGGTGTGACCTCCGGTGTCGCAGGACGAAGTATGACCATAAGATTATTAGTTTTCTATGAAGTATCTTAATGAGGTGTTATCAAAATGATCGAAAGAAGAGACATTCCGGCCGCGTGGTACTTTGAAGGCATGGAAATAACAGAATCGGAAGCAGGCATAAACATAACCGCCTGTGTCCTTAAACATAATGACGATGTTTATTCATTTGAAGCTGTTTCATTCGATTTAATCCCCGATGATCAATTAAAAGTCGCATATGATCTTTTTGTCGAGTTAGATGTTTCAACAAACGAAATGAAATATATTTTGAACCGGTCATACGTAGATCCAGACGGGTATTATCCGGGATACAGCGGTGACAAGCGGCTTATCCATACACTTTTAAGTATAACGGTAGACCCCGACGGCAGCCGAACCGGAGAAATATTCAATTTTCACAAGTGGGAGGCCACCAATGAAATTAGTACCAAATGAGCAAAACATCGAAGCAAAAGAGAAAGTCGGCCAAAAAACAGAAAAAGAGATGTTGCGGGAGCAGTTGGTATACACTCAGCGTCTTGCCAATGACTTAATCCTGAGACTCGAAGGGACAAAATCGTGATGGGGGCGGTAGATGTGTTCGAAGGTAAAAGTCGTTACTACGGGCATTTTTATTACTGTTGGCTGAATGGAAGTATCACCACAAAAGAGCTTTACATCCATGTCGAAAATGGTCTGATTACTGATGAAGAGCGCACGGAAATCATGGCAAATCCACGGGGCAAAGCATTCCCGGACGAAGTATAAGGAGGAAAACAAAATGACATTTGAAGAATTGAAAAAGCAGCATGAGGAATTAAAAGTTCAGTTTGAAAGACAGGCATTAAAGGCAGCGGCTTACAAAGATGAAATGAACCATACGCATGACAGATTGGCGGAGGCTCGAAGCCTATACATGTACGAAAGGCAGAGAAGGCAGAACCTCGAGCAGGAAAACGAACAGCTTAAAAAAGAGCTGAAGGAAGAACGCATAGGCAACTCGCAGGCGGAAGATACACAGCAAGAGGGCGCATCAGCAACTAAATAAGTAAATTTAAAGCGGCTAATCAGCGGCTTTTTTATTTTGAAAAGGAGGAAGTAAATTGGAAACATTCTATAAAAGCTTAATCGCCATTGCTGGCGGAGGAATCGGATTTCTTTTTGGAGGGTGGAGCGTTCTTTTGACAATTTTATCGGTATTGGTGATTGTTGATTATTTTAGCGGATTGTTTGCAGCTGGTATAAATGGAGAGGTGAAAAGCCGTACCGGTATGATTGGCATTGCTCGCAAAGTCTTTATTTTTGTAATGGTCGCGGTTGCCCATATGATCGATTTACTTCTTATTGAAAATAAAATCGAAATGGGCTTTTTAGTCATGACTGTAACCATTGTCTTCTACTGCATCAATGAATTGATCTCTATTACAGAAAACGCGGGCAAAATAGGCGTCTATGTACCTGAGCCTATCACAAAGGCTATCGAGGTTTTAAAACAACAGAATAAATCCGAATGAGGTTGCCGCCCGGCAGCCTTTTCTAATAAGAAAGGATTGATTAAGAATGAAAAAAGTATGGTTTGATGCAGGGCACGGCGGTAAAGATTCCGGAGCAGCCGCAAACGGCCTGAAAGAAAAAGATGTAGTGTTGCAGATGGTTAAGCATGCAAAATCTTATTTAGAGTCTAATTATAATAGCGTGGAGGTTAAGCTAACCCGTTCGACTGATGTCTTTTACGAACTGTCAGAGCGGGCAGATATGGCGAATAAATGGGGCGCCGATGTATTCGTTTCCTTCCATATTAATGCCGGCGGCGGCACCGGGTTCGAAACTTTCCGTTATCCTGGGACTGCTGGTGACACGCTCGACTTACAGCAGGCGCTGCACACTGAAATCCTTGCAACTATGAAAGTATACGGCCAGATCGTGGATAGAGGTTTAAAACAGGCTAACCTTGCGGTAGTCCGCGAAACCCATATGCCTGCTGTCCTAACTGAAAACCTGTTCATTGATCGCCGGGAGGATGCGGACAGGCTCAAAGATACCGGATTTGTCAAAGCGGTAGCGGAAGCACACGCGCGCGGCGTCGCGAAATATCTCGGGTTGTCCGGCGGATCGAGCAAAAAACCAGCAGCGTCAGCCCCGAAGAAATCCCAACCGAAAAAGGAGAGCAAAAAGCCTGCATCTAAAAAGTACACGCTGCCGACCGGCATCTATAAGGTGAAAAGCCCACTGATGAAAGGAACGGCTGTCCGGCAGATTCAAGAGGCATGCGCTGCCCTATACTTCTATCCGGACAAAGGAGCGAAGAATAACGGCATCGACGGATATTACGGGCCAAAGACAGCGAACGCGGTCAAACGGTTCCAGATGATGAACGGGCTATCTGCTGATGGAATTTACGGGCCGAAGACACGGGCAAAACTTGATGACCTCTTAAATTGAGTTTTGACCACTTTTTGACCTTCTTTATAGTATCTTCTCTGATTGCCTGAGATTTTATCATCGAATGAAACGAGAAATAAAGATGGATGAGATTATGACGAATTTCGGTGGATTTTAAGGACATAAAAGAGCGTAAAAAATACGGACTTAAAGGCGCACGCCGTGCACCTCAGTTCTCAAAACGTTAAT